>JBJMOT010000071.1:0-16999 GCA_045803585.1 Gemmatimonadaceae bacterium | reverse complement strand
TGAAACCAGGAATCGACTCGAGCTTATCGAGAGTGCCGCCGGTGTGCCCCAGTCCACGCCCGGACATCATCGGCACCGCTACTCCGAGCGAGGCGATTAGTGGCGCGAGAATCAGCGAGGTCTTGTCACCGACACCCCCAGTCGAGTGCTTGTCGATGCGAGGCAGTGGGAGCCGCGAGAAATCGAGCCTCTCGCCGCTCTCGAGCATCGCCTCCATCAGAGCATTCATCTCCGCACGATCGAGCCCATTGAAGTAGATGGCCATGAGGAGCGCAGCCATCTGGTAGTCGGGCACCTTGTCATCTGCGTAGGCGGTAACGAGCTCGTGAATTTCCCCGGACGTGAGCTGGCCGCCATCGCGTTTGCGTTCGATCAGGCGCGGTACGATCATTTATTCGCAGCCGGGGTATCAGATCCGAACAACGTCACCTCGTAGTGGAGTCCAAATGCGCACTTTACAATCCGTCCTTGCGTTAACCATCCTTGCCACCGCTGTCGCTGGCGGCCAGACCGCTGCCGATCACGTAGCGCTCGGTGACAAAGAATATGTCGCGATGAACGCTGCCGCTGCGCTGCAGCACTACGAAGAAGCGATCAAGATCGACCCCAAGAACTACCCCGCGCTGTGGAAGGCTTCGCGATCCGCCGTCGATCTCGGCTCATACGAGCGAGACGATGCCAAGCGCGAGACTTACTTCAAGGCCGGCGAGAAGTACGCCCGTGACGCTGTGGCGGCAAATCCCGGCGACGCCGAGGGTCATTTCAATCTCGCCCGCGCGCTCGGCAAGAATGCGCTGACGCAGAGCGCCAAATCGCGAATCAAGTACGCCAAGGATATTCGCAATCAGGCGCTCGAGTGTCTGAAGATCGACCCCAAGCATGCGGGCTGCCTGCACGTGATGGGCATGTGGAACGCCGAGGTAATGCGGCTCAATGGATTCACACGCATGCTCGCCAAGAATTTCCTGGGCGGGCAGATCTTCGATTCCGCGAATTGGTCCGAGGCGAAGCGTTATATGGAGGAATCCGTCGCCGCGGAGCCCGATCGCATCGTTCATCACGTCGACCTAGCCGGCGTCTACCGGGATACGGGCGACAAGGCGAAAGCGCGCGCCGAATGGCAGGCAGCGATGAAGCTGCCCAACGCGGACTACAACGATCGACACTACAAGGCGGAGGCCGACGCCGGGCTGAGAGGCGACTAAGTCTTCACCGCGACGACCGTTTCTCGCGCGGCATCTTCGTCTTCTTCCGCGTCTTCGGCAGCTCGCTCCAGTTCTGCGGCGAGCGCGTCCCACACGTCTTCGTCAACGCTGTCTCGCCGAACCCGCCGGGAGATCCGGTCTCGAAACTCACCGCCGCTCGCGGGAGCGAAGAGTAAAGCCGTCGCCGCACCGAGAATGGCGCCGACGGCAATCCCCGCCGTAAACAGACCGATATTGTTCCAGTCGGGAACCATCTCGCCCCGAAATTCGTCCGCTGCGGGCTGAGGAATCGATCCGGGCAAAGGGGATTTTGGAATCGAAGTGCCCGGCCGACCCGGGCTGGCGGAATTGAACATAAGATCGAGGCTCAGGGGGTGGTAAGAAATTTGCCCTAAAGCCCAGCCAGCAATAGCCGTGCGAGGGGTACTGAATGAGCAGTTCAGGTAAAATGGTATTGTTGGTGGAGGACAATGAGGACAATCGTATTGTCTATTCCACCATCCTGAAGCACTTTGGATACGAAGTCACCGAAGCTCTGAATGGCGAGGAAGGGATAGCAAAGGCTCGATCAGAAAAGCCTGATCTGATCCTTATGGATATCTCAATCCCGATCATTGACGGCTGGGAGGCTACCCAGGTGCTCAAACACGATCCATCCACGAAGTCGATCCCCATCATCGCCCTCACGGCGCACGCACTCGCGTCCGACCGGGAGAAGGCAATGGAAGTCGGCTGCGATGGATATCTGGCCAAACCCTGCGAGCCGAGAGCGGTTGTCGCTGAAGTCCAGAGATTCCTCGGCAAAAACAATGGAGCGTAACAGGAAGCCTCGCATTCTCGTCGTCGACGACCACGAGGACAACATCGAGCTCCTCCGCGCGCGTCTCGAAGCGCGCGGTTACGATGTCGAGGGAGCGCCGGATGGACAGGCAGCCCTGGAGGCGGTCGACAAGTCGGTGCCCGATCTCATCCTGCTCGACGTGATGATGCCGAAGATGGACGGGATGGAAGTTGCCCGGCGTCTCAAGGCGAGGATGGCGAACAAGGAGCTGCCATTCATTCCGATCATCATGCAGACCGCGCTCGATACCACCGAGCACAAGGTAGAAGGTCTGGGCGCCGGAGCGATCGACTATATCACCAAGCCGATCAACTTCGCGGAGCTCGAGGCGCGAGTGAGCTCCCAGCTCCATGTGAAGAAGCTGCAGTCCGAGCTGGAGGCACGTGACAAGGAATTGTCGGAGCTTAACGACAAACTGCGGCAGATCTCCCTCACCGACGGCCTGACCCAGATCGACAACCGCCGGGCCCTGGAGGAGCGTCTGCACGAGATGTGGCAGCATTCAGTGCGCCTCCACGAGCCGATCGCGCTGATCATGTGCGACATCGACAAGTTCAAGAGCGTGAATGACGAGCACGGGCACCAGGCTGGCGACGCCGTGCTCAAGGAATTCGCCAAGCTCCTCAAGGACGAAGCCCGCGAGATCGATCGGGTCGGCCGGTACGGGGGCGAAGAATTTCTTCTGATTCTGTCCGGGACAGTCCTCGACGCTGCGGTGACATTCGCGGAGCGCCTGCGGGAGAAGGTCGCCGGGCATACCTTTACGTACACGGGCGGGACGCTTCGGCGGACTATGAGCTGCGGCGTGGCATCAGCGCCCCATCCTCTGGTAAAAGATCAGGAAGCGCTGTTGAAGGCGTCGGACGATGCTCTCTACGTGGCCAAGGAGACCGGACGCAATCGTGTGATCCGTTTCGACGGCGGCGATTTCAAAGCCCATATGCAGAGTAAGGGGAACGACACGACGGATGTCGAAAAGCCGGTCAGCAAACAGGCAGCAGGCAACGGCGGCGCCGCCCCAACAGGCGGCCCAGCAAAATCAAAAGCCTCCGCAGAGCGCCCAAGGCCCACAGCTTAGCCGCGCCGGTGAACTGCGCGAGCGGCTGACTCGCGCGTCCCACGAGTACTACGTTCTCGACCGTCCGACGATGTCGGACGCGGAATACGACAAGCTTTTTCGGGAGCTCCAGGATCTGGAGCGGGAGTTTCCCGAGTGCGCATCGCCCGACTCTCCCACTTTGCGCATCGGCGCCGAAGTGCAGAGTCAGCTGGCGAAGCACGAGCACATGCGTACCATGCTGTCGCTCGGAAACGCTTTCGATGATGAGGAGCTGCGCGCCTGGGAGGAGCGACTCGTTCGCCTCGCCGGCGACGACATCAGGAAATCCGGATATACCGCAGAACTGAAAATCGATGGGACGGCCGTAGCCCTCACCTATGAGAATCGGATTTTCGTCATGGGTGCGACGCGCGGCAACGGTACGATCGGCGAAGAGGTGACAGTCAACCTGCGCACCGTGCGCGACGTACCGCTGCGACTGCACGAATCGGCGCCGGCGGGCCGCATGGAGATCAGGGGTGAAGTCTATTTCCCATTCGACCGCTTCGAGGAAATGAACGAGGCGCGCGCACGTGCTGGTGACCCGGTATTCGCCAATCCGAGGAACGCTGCGGCCGGCAGTCTGAGAATGCTGGATCCGGGAGTCACCGCGTCGCGGCCTTTGCGCTTCTTCGGGTATTCAGTTGTCGCGCCGGATGGCCAGGACCTACCCTTCGAAACCCAGACGGAATTACTCGATGCCCTCGCCGAGTGGGGCGTTCCCGTCGCACCACATCGGAAGCGCGCGAAAACTCTGGCCGCTGTCGAAGAGTGGGCACACGACCTGGAGCACAACATACGCGGCAAGCTCAATTTCGGCATCGACGGCGCAGTGGTGAAAGTCGATTCACTGCGGCTGCAGGAAGAGTTGGGCGTAGTGGGTGGGCGCGAGCCGCGCTGGGCGATCGCTCGAAAGTTCGCACCGGACATCGCCGAGACCAGACTGCTTGCTATTGAAGTGAATGTCGGACGCACTGGGGCGATCAATCCTTTCGCGGTGTTGGACCCGGTGGAGATCGGCGGCGTGGTCGTAAAGCTCGCCACTCTCCACAACGAAGATCTGATCATGGCCAAGGACCTTCGCGTAGGCGATTGGGTGCAGGTGAAGCGGGCGGGCGAAGTGATCCCGCAGATCATCGCGCCCATCCCGGACAGACGAACTGGCGCCGAACAGCAATGGCGAATGCCGAAGAGGTGTCCAGTGTGCTCGACACCTCTCACGCGCGAGGAAGACGAGGCCGCGATCTATTGCCCGAACGTCGCTTGCCCCGGACGCCAGCTCGAGGGCCTCGTGCACTTTACTTCTCGCGGTGCGATGGACGTTCGCGGACTTTCTTACGCGCGCATCGAGCAGCTCGTACAGGAGGGGCTGGTGAAAGATCCAGGCGACCTCTACGCGTTGACACGTGAGCAGCTGCTCGGCCTCGAAGGCTACGCCGAGAAGGGAGCGGACTCGCTGATCGCCGCGATCGAGGCGTCGAAGTCGCAACCCCTGAATCGGCTCCTGAGTGCGCTCGGTATACGACATGTCGGCGCAATCGCCGCGCAGCTGCTGGCGCAACATTTCGGGACGATGGACGCGCTGATGGCGGCGTCCGCAGACGATATTCTGAGCGTTCGCGGGATCGGCGCGACAATCGCCAACGGCGTAGTCGCCTACTTCGCCGATCCCAGTGGAAAGCGTCTCATCGAAAGGCTGAGATCGAGCGGAGTCAACTTCACCGAGCCGCGTGCAGTCGTCGCGGGTGGCCCATTCAGCGGGCTGACTTTCGTAATCACAGGCACGCTTCCGACTTTGAGCAGGTCGAAAGCTACGGCGCTGATCGAAGAAGCCGGCGGCAGGGTAACCGGCTCGGTGTCGAAAGCGACAGATTTTCTTCTCGCTGGCAACGAAGCGGGAAGCAAACTCGAGAAAGCGAAAAGCCTCGGCGTCGAGATCATCGATGAGGCCGACCTCTTGCGTCGAGTCAATCCGGCCGCAACATCTTCCGAGTGAAATCGTCCCAGAGGAAATGGCAATTTCGTCCACTCCAGAATTGATCGGACTCGCTCAACGCACTCTGCGCGACTTGCGATTACGCGTCGCCGGCGCGAGTGGCGGCGGCCCGGACGCGTTGCGTGAGGCGGGATACGCCGGCGCCGGCTCGCTGTTCGATGCCTTCGACACCTGGCTTTCGGATCGCGGCGAGGGCAAGGCGGAAGATTTATCCGTCGATGATTTTTCTGATCGCGCCGGAGAGTTTTTCCAGGCGGCGGGCTGGGGACGCGTGACTTTTAGGTCGCTGCACGACGCGCTCGCCGTCATCGATATCGAGCATTGTTGGGAAGCGCAGCTGCATGGCGAAGGAGAGCGTGGCTGTCACCTGACGACTGGCACTCTCGCCGGATTTCTGGGCTGTCTGACGGATTATCCAGTCGCAGTAATGGAAATCGACTGCAGCGTTGGTCCCACCGGGCGGTGCCGGTTCCTCGCCGGCAACGCAGACATGCTCGAGCACGCTTACGATCGTGTCTCTCGCGGCGAAGAGTGGGAATCGATCGGTTCCGGATAATCAACCCGCTTCGTCACGCGCTCTTCCGCACCGAGTGGTCCTGATTGTGCATGACCGTACAATCCTGCGGTCCTGGTGGGAAAATTGTCGTTACAGCGTGAGAGGAATCGGGACTTTCCGGAGACCGATAGCGTCGGTAGACGGAGAGAGAAGGTGAGGGCGGATATCGCCCTTCGGATCGGCCGCGTCTGCGGCCACTTCTCCGACAAAGAGCTCGCTGAGCTCGTCGACCTGATGACAGAGCGCCAGATACGCGGTGAGCGAAGAGAGACTTCGTTCTGATTGAGTCGCGCGATATTTGATTCAGGCCACGTCACGATGGTCGCCGTCTGCGCCATCACGCTTCGCCAGCGGAATCGTGTAAAACTCCTCCACAAAAATCGTCGCCAGTCGACCGAGCAAAGCGTTTCGCTTTGGCCCGGGTGGTATCTGCGCCTCGTCAGCCGCGTGGATGACGATGGTTCGGAAGGCTATGAGGAGATGCTCACGCAGTTGCGGCTGATCGCCGGCAACCGTACACAACTGGCGGATGGTGTGCCGTTGTTCGGTCTCTCCATCGCCACTGGCCCATCCGGATCGGAGGGCGCTTGTGAGGAGCTGGCGCTCCGCACTGAAAGCCTCGGTTTTTTGCGAGTCGACGCGGTTAGAAATTGCCATCGGGATCGCTTGTTTTGATGGTCCGGGGGGCAATTTTAGGGCCTGTCGGCCATCCCGCAAGAGCCTTGGTACCAACGACTTAGATTGTGCGCCAGCGGACTTTTTTGAGCCCCTGTTTGACCTAGTGCGCTGCGTCCAAAGCATCCGAATACGCAGGGTTCGGCCGAAGCTCGCTGCCCACAAGCACCTCTCGATCCCAAGGCAGGATGATGGTGCTCTCAGTGGCAATAGCGTGGAAATCGGGTGCGTACGTGCCCGTTCGGAATGCGACCGCGGTTCGAACTTCCGATGCCCCGGCTTCCTGAATCGATGATACCGCCAGCCGTATGGTGTCCCCCGAATCGCAGGTCTCATCCACAACCAGAACGCGATGACCGCGCACTTCGGGGGGCGCGCTGCCGAAAACTTCGGGCGCCTCTCTCGCCCGCGTGGATTTGTACTTGCGGCTCACCACCAGCGAGTGGAATTCGCGGCCCAGTATCGCCGCGATCACAGCGCCCGGGATCACGCCGGCAGTGGCGATTCCAACGACGATCTCGGGGTCGTACGATCGGGCGACCTTGAGAGCCAGTCCGCGCGACAGCTCGCCGAAGAACGGCCATTCGATTTCGAGCACGCCTTTGGCGGCATCCACTGTCCGTTTGCGGGGTGACATTTTGCTCTCAAACTGTTCAGGGAAAAGCAGTTAGGTTAAGCTAGCCTCAGCACATCATACTCGGTAGATTCGACCAAATGTCATTCTGGGACCGCCTCACCGGCGGAAAGCCGAAACCCCCGGCCGAGAACCTCGATTACCTAAACGAAGCCCTCGCCCTGGAGCGTCAGGGGGATTTCGATGCCGCGCTGACATCATATCGACTCGCACTACGACAAAAGCCCAACAATCATAAGGTTCTCCAGAACATGGCGATCGCCTACTCGAAGCTCGGTCAGCTCGACGAGGCGGTTCGTTGCTACCGGCGTGCACTGGCGATCGAGCCAAAACTCTCCGGCGCGCATTACGGCCTGGCGTTTTTGCTACTGCGTCGCGGCGACTTGAGCGACGCGGCCTTCCATCTCGAAGCGTTTCTCATGGATCCGCCGCGCAGCCAGGAAGCGGAGCGTTGGGTCAAACACGCACAGAAAACTCTCGATGAAATGAAGGCAGGCGATTCCCCATCACCGAGCTCCAACAAAATGAAAACGAGTGAGTACCCCGGGATCCTGGAATAGATGGGGGCTGTTCTCGCTGTCGTAAGCCAGAAGGGGGGAGTTGGCAAAACAACCACCGCAGTAAATCTCGCCGCAGCGTTCGCGCGTCGCGGGATGAAGACGCTGCTCATCGACGTCGACCCCCAGGGCTCCGTGCGCTACGGATCGGGCCTCGCTCGCGGTCATGAGACCGCTGGTTTCGCCGATTATCTCAATGGCGAGCGCGATCTCAGAGACATCATTCTCCCGACGGCGTTGCCGTGGCTGAGAGTGATCCTGGCGGGCTCGGTTGCCGATGCGGCGGATCACGCGACGTATGCCGGCCTGGTGCGCGAAACGAATGTGCTGCAGGACCTGCTGCACATGGCTGAGCAGCGCTGCCAGGTTGTCGTTGTCGATACTCCACCGGGCCTGGGATCAATCACCAGAAAAGTGCTGGGAGCGGCAGAACACGTGATCGTTCCGCTCCAGTGCGAGCCGCTGGCGCTGCAGACTACGCCGCAGGTCCTGCGAATGATCCAGGACATTGTCGGCGTCAACGAGCGGCTCACCCTCGATGGCATTCTGCTGACGATGTACGAGCAGAACAATCCGGCCAGCGACCGGGTAGTGGAATACGTGAGAAAACACCTTCCCGCGAACATCGTATTCGACGTGGTGATACCGAGATCGGTGGCAACTGCCGATGCGTTCGCCGCCGGCCAGCCGGTTGTCGTGCGAAGCCCTGCCGACGCGGCCTCGCAGGCATACGTCAATCTCGCGACGATATTGGCCGACCGGTTGGTATGAAGCTGCGCCCTTGTACTACAGCTTTTCCCTGGCACAGATGAAGCTGTCGCCCATGCTGCACCGCTTTTCGCGCCCACGAGCCTTTGTATTGGGGACAGCGATTGTCACGGCACTCGCGTCCGCTTTTGCCTGCACTGACATCAGCAGCGACCCGAACACGGTGTTGTCACTGCAGTTCGACAGCCTGCCCGCACCCGGAGTCGTCGTTGGGGATACCCTTCGCGACACCCTCGGCGTCGTCGCGCGCCCTGTCGTCCACGCCTTCAACTTTCAGGGCGAGGAGATAGTTCCGGCGCCCGTCTTCTTTGTCTCACCTGATTCCGGTGTGACTGTCGACAGCGCGTCCGGCATCGTCGTCGCCGACAGCCTGCGAGCGTCGCCGGCGCGAATCGTGGCCAACGTCGGCACTCTGCAGGCGATTCAGAAAGTCTCCGTCACGTTGAGACCTGACGCCATTGCCGCAGTGAACGCGGTCGACAGCATTCTCTACTCATTCACAGACGACACCAAAAACCAATCGAAGCCCGTGACTGTATCCGTCAAGCACGGCGTTTCACCCGCCGACAGCGCGGTGGGCTTCTGGATAGTGAGCTTCGCAATCGTATCGCAACACGACGCCGGTTTGGTGGAGCTGGTGAACGATGCGGGAAAGCCCTCGCTGGTCGACACCACTGATGCGTCAGGGATAGCGGGCAGACAAATTCGGCTGCATCCTGTGAACCTGGCGTCCGCCACGCAGACGGACACCGTCGTGGTCAATGCTACGGCGAAATTTCGTGGTGCGCCGGTGAGCGGTAGTCCGGTGCGACTCGTTGTGGTTTTCAAACCGGGCAGCTAGGAACTTCCTCGGAGATTATCGATGGCTCAGATGGAGGCCAGAGGTGGACCGCGGCCCAAACCGGGCACGCTGAATCAGCTCTTCTTCAACGCGGCGGCCAAGTACAACCGGCCAGACGCGTTGCAGGTGAAGATCGGCGGCACGTATAGGCCGATGTCGCACAAGGAAGTTGTTGAGCGTGTGCGACACGCCGCACGCGGGTTGTCATATCTCGGGGTGAGACGCGGCGATCGCGTGGCGATTCTCTCGGAGAACCGCCCTGAGTGGGCCATCGCGGATTTCGCGTGCCTCACCGCCGGAATGACCGACGTGCCGATCTACCCGACTCTTCCGGCCGACCAGATTGCTTACATCCTCAAGGACTCCGGCGCGGCCGCCATATTCGTATCCAACAAGGCGCAAGCGGAGAAAATTCGCGAGATCCGGAGCCAGCTCCCGTCGCTCAAGAGCGTGATCGGGTTCGATGAAATTACCGGACTGACGAATTTGTCGATCGCCGAGCTGGAGAAGCACGGCACCCAGGGTGAGAACAAGGATACGATCGCCACATACCGCGAGGACGCGATGACGACCAAGCCGGACGACCTGGCGACGATCATTTACACGTCGGGCACCACCGGTGAGCCGAAAGGTGTGATGCTCACCCACGATAACATCTACTCCAATGTCGAAGCGGCGAGAACGAAGATTCCATTCGAGGGCGACGACACCGCGCTGAGCTTCCTCCCGCTATCGCACATCTTCGAGCGGATGGGCGGGCACTATCTGATGTTCGCGACGGGGACCTCGATCGCGTACGCCGAATCGATCGACACAGTGCCGGTTAATCTCACCGAGGTGAAGCCGACCATTGTACTGTCGGTGCCCCGGCTGTACGAAAAGATGTACGCGCGCATCCTCGAGACAGCGCTCACCGGCGGATTCCTCAAGAAGAAGATTTTTTTCTGGGCGCGCGGCGTCGCCGAGCGTTGGGCCAACGAAAAGCTGGCCGGGAACGAGCCGAAGGGGTTGCTGGCGAGACAGTACGCGCTGGCGCAGAAACTGGTTTTCTCGAAGCTCAAGGCCAGAACCGGCGGACGGTTGCGCTATTTCGTTTCGGGGGGTGCTCCGCTTTCGCCGGAGATCAACAAGTTTTTCTACGCAGCCGGCCTGGTGATTCTGGAGGGCTACGGGCTCACTGAAACGTCGCCAGTGATCGGCGTTAATACGCCCGAGGATTTCCGCATTGGCACCGTCGGGAAGGCGATCGACGGCGTCGAGATCAAGATCGCCGCCGATGGAGAGATCCTCACCCGTGGACCGCACGTGATGAAGGGCTACTACAACAAGCCTGACGCGACACGGGAAGCCATCGACGCCGACGGCTGGTTCCACACCGGAGACATTGGTGAGCTGCGAGACGGATTTCTGGCCATCACCGACCGGAAGAAAGACATCATCGTCACCGCCGGCGGCAAGAACATCGCCCCCCAGCCGCTCGAGAACAAAGTAAAAACCAACAAGTACGTCGCGCAGGCGGTGATGCTGGGCGACAAGCGCAAATTCCCGTCGATGCTGATCGTCCCCAACTTCGATCAACTCGAGAAGTGGGCGATGAAGCGCAACATCATCTGGACGGATCGCGCGCAGCTGCTGCGGATGCCGACGATCCAGGCGAAGATCGAGAAAGAAGTGAATAAGGAGCTACAGGGCACTGCTCATTACGAGTTGCCGAAGAAAATTGGCCTGCTCGAGCACGACTTCTCGATCGAGCGCGGTGAGCTGACGCCGACGCAGAAGGTAAAGCGCCGGGCGATAGACAAGCACTACAAGCAGCTGATCGACTCGCTTTATGCCGAGGCGGACAAGAGCGGATTCACGGACCAGCACGCGATAGCCTAGCGAGGTCGGCGACTCTCCAGGCGACCAACGATTTGTCGGCGTACGTTCCGTCTTCCTCCTCGCATTCCTCGACGATCGTCAGGACCGGTTCAGGAAACGAGAAGGGCGGCGCCTCGAGATCCAGTGCTCGCCAATCACCATCCGCGACGTCATAATTGTCGTTCCGCCCCGGGAATGAGGTCGTGAGGAGGTACCGAATACTGGAGCGCGCGACGTTTGCCAGCACCGCTCTGATGTTGGCGTAGGACAAGTGAACCAGGCAATCGCGGCAGAGGAGCACGTCCGCGGCCGGCAGCGCATCTCTGGTTAAATCGAGATCAATGAAGCGGCGTGTGCTGCTCGCGTGAAGGCGTTTGTTCTTCTCAATGATGGTGGCAACGATGTCCGCGCCGATGTAGTCGATGCCGCTCAGATCGACGCGCGCCATCCAGGTGAAGTCGCCGCACGGCACGTCCAGGAGCGTGCGCGCTTCCAGTCGGCGCAAGGTCTTCGGCAGCTCGGCGCGCACCACCCGGGTGGCATCGAGACTGGACCCGACGCCGGACCGCGATTCCGGATCCGACCAGAGGTTCGTCTCGTAGATCCGCTCGAACTTCTTCTGCAGCCCCAACTCTGAGAGCTGTTTTGCATCTTCGGCGAATCGACGCTCGGCGACGGTGAGCTTTCGTTTCGGAGGAGTCAATGCGAAGGCCGCTCTTTGAAAACCCGTACGTAATCGACCAGCATCGTCGCCGGAAATATCGCATCCGATTTCGGGTCGCCGTCGAAGTGTCCGCCGACGGCGAAGTTCAATATCAGATAGAACGGCTGGTTCAGAATCGGCCTGCCGTAAGGCCTCATATCGTCACGGCTGACCGTGTAGTGCTTCGCATCGTCGACGAAGAATTGGACGCTGAGCGAATCCCATTCTACTGCGAAGGTGTGGAAGTCGCTGGAGAGAGTACCGCTTCGCAGAGTTTGCCGGTGTGCAAACGGTGTATTGCCCGAATACCCCGGGCCATGAACCGCGGAGCTAGATATGGTCGGCTCACTCCCCTTGTTCTCCATAATGTCGAGCTCGCCGGACCGCGGCCAAGGGACGGCCGGAAATGAGCTGCCGAGCATCCAGAAAGCCGGCCACAAACCCTGCCCCGCCGGCAGACGGATGCGCGCTTCGACGCGACCGGGATCGGCGAGCACCTTGCCACGCGTCGTGATCTTGCCAGACGTGTACTTGCACGGCCCGTAGTAGCAGGCGAGACCGGCAGTTGCGGCCGACCGGGCAACGATCATCAGTTGGCCCTGGCCGTTTAGCGCGATGTTGTTCGGAGAATTCGTGTAATACTCCTTCTCGTTGTTGCCCCAGCCACAATTGCCCGAGGCGCAACCATCGGCAGTCTCATAATTCCAGTTGGCTTCGTCAACGCGCGCGCCGGCTGGTCCATCGAACTCGTCGCTCCACACCTGCACCCACTTTCCCGGCGTGCCCGGCACTGTGGACGTTGGCGACGGCGTGTTGCCCGCGCATGCCAGTGCACCGGCAATACCAAGCCAGACAAGTGCTTTTGTGGTTGATGACCTTCGGTTGCTCGGCATTGAGTCCTGGACGATTTGCAAATGAAGATGGTCTAACGCGGCGTATGCCCCGCGTGCATATCTAAGGATGCGCGTTAGCACGATTGCGCGCGAGATGGATGCCATCCAGATATCGAAGCATACTCCGCGCGCAGCACTTCACTCAACGTTAGTCGGAACACGCGAGCCCATGACCAAATTCGCCAGCATACTCGAGACGGTAGGAAGGACTCCAGTAGTAAGGATCAATAAACTCGCACCGGCAAACGTGAACCTCTATGTGAAAGTCGAAGCGTTCAATCCGCTCGGCTCGGTAAAGGATCGTCTTGCACTCGGCATCATAGAAGACGCCGAGCGGAGAGGAACTCTCAAGCCCGGCCAGACGGTCGCAGAGGCCACCAGCGGCAACACCGGCATCGGCCTCGCCATGGTGTGCGCGGCGAAAGGTTATCCGCTGGTGGTGACGATGGCAGAGTCATTCAGCGTGGAGCGCAGGAAGCTGATGCGATTCCTCGGCGCGAAAGTCATTCTGACCCCGGCGCCCGAAGGCGGGACTGGAATGGTTAGAAAAATCAACGCGCTCGCGAAGAAGAATGGCTGGTTTCTCACGCGTCAGTTCGAGAATGAAGCAAACGCTGATTACCACTCGAAGACGACGGCACGCGAGATCATCGATGATTTCGCCGGAGAGCCGCTCGACTACTGGATCACCGGATTCGGAACCGGCGGCACGCTAAAGGGGGTCGGTCGAGTTCTGGCGAAAGAGAGACCGGAGGTGAAGGTAATTCTGTCCGAGCCTGCCGACGCACCGATGGTCAGCAGCAAGACGGCCCAGGAGCGGAACGAGGACGGCTCACCGAAATCGCGGCACGCAGCGTGGAAGCCGCACCCGATCCAGGGCTGGAGCCCGGATTTCATTCCGAAGCTGACCGGCGACGCAGTCGATATGGACCTGGTCGATCAGGTGATCACCATTCCAGGACCTGTGGCCATGCAGAACAGCAAGGCGCTGGCGCAGAAAGAGGGAATCTTCGTCGGTGTCTCTTCCGGGGCGACATTCGCCGCGGCGCTGGAGATCGCCGGCAAAGCGCCGAAAGGATCGACGATTCTCGCCATGCTGCCGGACACCGGCGAGCGCTATCTCAGCACGCCGCTCTTCGCTGACATCGTCCCGGAGATGAACGAGGAGGAGCAGGCAATTTTTGCGATGGCGTGATCAGGGGAGCGAGATCGTCCCCGCGGGTAGAACAATCAAAGGAGCGTTCGCGGGGGTCTCCGGGCGGAGCGCCACAACAACCTTGTAGATACCGGCAGGAAGCGACTCACCTATTACGGACCGGTTGTACGTTCCGCCGTTGATGTCGTAAGGGCTGCCCGGCGGAAGGAACAGCAGTGTCGCAGTGGCGAAACACTCGAGAGTCGAAGAAGCCCTGTTGTCCCACGCCGGCACGCCGCTGACGGCACCAGAGTGATATATCCAAACAGCGACACTGCACGGCCCGTAGGCGATAGGTGCCTGGGTCATACCGTCGTTCGTTAAGTGAATGATGGGAGCCCAGCTATTCGGCGGCGCGCTTATGCGATCGATGCGCGCGGATAGATGTACGTCCGGTGGAAAGCTCACCGTAGTGGTCGGTGGCGCGCCCTGGAGCAGCTGCGGTGCCGATGCGTCACTGCAAGCCTGGGTGACAATCAGGCTCGCAACGAGCGCGATTCGAGTCCGCATCGCCAGGAAATCTTGTCGACTCATTTAGCGAAGACGCGGTGCACGTTCCATCCGGTGATAAGCACGGACGGCTTCGCACCATGCAAGTCCTTGGTGCTGTAGCTGGCAGTGACTGTGCGCGTTTCACCGGGAAGCAGCGAGACGTAGTTGTCCTCCCACTCGACGGGCAGCACCTCTTCCCCGTCTCGCCCAGTGACTTGCAAACGCAAAAAGAACGCGATCGCCCTGGTGGGATTCGTGAGCGTCACGCGAGTGGTGCCCGTGCCGCCACTGCTGCTCGAGTTCGCTCTCACGTTCACTGCCGACTGCGGCATGCTCCTCAGCGCGGTGAAGTCGGCGTAGTTCTTTACCGGTGTCATGTACCAGGTCGACGAGTCCGACAAAGCATCCATGCGATTAGCCAGCCAGTAGAAGTTCGTGCTCAGCGCACGACCAGTCGCGTCGGTCAGTCTAAGATCCAGCAGATACGGCGCAGTCGTGCTCGGCTCCTGTAGCGTGGTGACGCGCATGGAGCTGTCGGCGGGGATGTCGATGACCGTGTCGCGAGCCAGTGTCTGGGTGCCATCGACGTCATAGACTCTCGTGCGCAGATGCACCCCGCGAAGAGGTGCGCGGCTCGCGCCGCTGTTCACGACGGCGATCGACCGGTCGTCATAGGAATAGAGAACGTGGACCGGCTCGTTCGCTTTCTTGGCGCCGAAGTACCCGCCGCCGGGACGCAGGTACCAGTCGAACAAATGCCAGTAGATCGACGGCCAGGCGTTGTTGAACATCCATTGGATCACGCCTGTGGAGACGTACTGATTGCGACGGTACGCCTCGAACATCGCTCTCTCTCCCTCGTATGTCATCAGCTGCGACGTCACCGTGTAGTCCTCGGCGGTGGTCGGTGAGCCGAAGCGACTGGAAAGTGCTGTATTGAAGCGATCGAGCAGATGCGTGAACTGTCCGCCGGCAGCGTGATAGAACCAAACCGTGTCGAGCGGCCATTTGAGATCCTGCGCTGGAATCATCTTGCGCATGCTCTCGATCGGCGGGACCGCAGCACCAGGGCTCGTCTCAGTGTTGTATGCCCAGGCGCCACCATGCGTACTGTCCTGCAGCCAGTACGACGGCGGAACCCAATCGTAGGGTCCGGTCATCTTCACTCCGCTCGCCCCGGAGAATGCAGCCGGCTTGGCGCTCGCCGAGGAAATCGTAGGATTTGGCCAGCCTTCCTGCTGCTCGACATTCAGGTACATCTGCTCGACGTCGGCCGGCGGTGGATTGTCGCTACCGTTCAACCAGACGAGAGCGCTCGGGTGACCACGTAACCGGCGGATCTGATCTCGCAGCGAGGCCTGCGCGACCGCGTGCTGCTCCGGACCCCAGGTCTTCCACTCTTCCCACGCGCTGCAGCAGACCCATCCGCTCATGACGAGGATGCCCAGGCTGTCGGTCTGGTTCCAGAAACGATCGTCCTCATAGTTGCCCTCGAGCCGGAGCGTATTGAGGTGCAGGTCGAGGGCGTAACGAAGTTGCGTATCCTGTCGTTCCGGTTGTGGGCGGAAAAACATGTCAGGTGCCCAGCCGCCGCCGCGGATCAGGATGCGACGGCCATTCACTCGAAAGAGCCGCCCGCCCTTCGGCGTCGACTCGGAAGTAATCTCCCGGATTCCGAAACGCAGATTCTGACGGTCGGAGACCCGGCCGTTCTCGACGAACTCGAGCGATAGCTGGTATAGCTCGGGGCTACCGAGCTGCGCGGGCCACCACAGGCGTGGATTGGCAAAGTGCAGCTGCGGAAAACTGTCGGGCGTGAATCTCACGACCGTCGAGTCGTTGGCGGCGAGCGTAACTGGGCGTGTGAAGCTGACGGTACCGATGCGGCCGAGGAGAGTGCCGGCGACCTGGCGCGAGGCGAGATTTCTCAAGTCGGCGGAGACCGTAAGATCGGCGCTGCGGAGCGTCGCGGTATCGACTCGACTCGTCACCATTGGATATCGCACCACGACGTCACCGCTCGCGTTTATGGAGACCGGCTGCCAAAGGCCCATGTCTTTATCGGGCGGGGATGGATTCCAGTCGACCCAGGTGGTCTGCAGATCTGGAGGCGTTGGGGCGAATACTTCGACGGCAAGCGCGTTCGAGCCGTTTCGATTCACTGCGTCGGTGATGTCGAACTCATAGCGCCGGTAAGTACCGGCGGCCATAGTGGAATCGGCGAGGCGGCGGCCGTTCAACCAGATATTCGCGCGATAGTTAATGCCATCGAACTTCAGCGTGATCCGCTTGCCGCCCATCGCCGCCGGAACGCGGAAGGTAGTCCGATACCACCATGGAACTGCGTAAGGACTCTGTGGATCCATCGCCGTGTGGACGAAGTTCGCGCCGATCTTGAAGGTCGTTCCCGGAAGATCGCGGAGATTCATTCCGAAGAAGGGATCGTGAAACGTTCCGTTTTCGACCAGCGCGCCGACCACGGTCGACGGCACAGTCGCGCGGTACCAGTCGGCGGGACGATAACTGGGCGCGGAAATCACCGCGCCGTCGGCGCCGACTTTGGCGGACGATTGAATCATCCATCCGTCGTGCAGCATCACCTTATCCTGCGCGTCTGACTTGCCGGCGAGAGCCAAGAGCAATAAAGCGGACAACATTCCGCACCGTATCATCGATTTCACGAT
>JBJMOT010000070.1:0-11087 GCA_045803585.1 Gemmatimonadaceae bacterium | reverse complement strand
GGCAATGCTCGCACTTTCTATCGCCTTCGAGGCCCAAGCGCAGGCGTCAAACACCGACACCTCCATATCAACCGCAAGACTTGTCGGGACAGCACCGGACAGCGTCAAGGCAACCGCTACGACGGCGGTGGCTGCCATCCCCAAGTGGTTCGACCTCATCGCCCTCAACGCCTTCGTCTCCAGCGCTTACCAATACAACGGCAACCGGCCGGCGAGCGGCACGAACAGCTATCGCGTGTTCGACTTCAACGACAACTCATTCAATCTCGATGTCGCCGAGCTGGTGGTGCAGATCGCGCCGTCAAAACCGAACGACGCCGGCTTTCGCGTAGACCTCGCCGGTGGCAATTCCATCCCGCAAGTCTCCAAAGCGCAGGATCAGACCGTCGCTCAATTCGACCTGCAGCAGGTTTTCGCCAGCTACATCGCGCCGCTTGGCTCGGGTCTTCGCTTCGACGTCGGCAAGTACGTCACCCACATGGGTTACGAGCTGATCGAGGGGTACGACGGCTACAACGACAATTACAGCCGGTCGATTCTCTTCGGCTACGCGATTCCGTTCACCCACACCGGAGTGAAAGCGAGCTACGCGTTCTCGAGCAAGCTGGCGGGAATGGTGGAAGTGGTTAACGGCTGGGATCTGGTGCATGACAACAACCGCGCGAAATCTGTCGGAGCGCAGCTCGCGCTCACTCCGGTGGCTCCGCTCAGCGTTTTTCTCAACTGGATCAGCGGCGCCGAGCTGGCGAACGACAATCACAGCAGGCGCAACGTGTTCGACATCGCCGCCACCCTCAAGCCGACCAGCATCCTCCCTCTCGGCGTGAACGGCGACTACGGGATGGAAGACGGCACCAGCCAGGTAACTCCAGGATCCGACGCGAAGTGGATGGGCATCGCCGGCTACGCGACGGTCGCGGCAACGAGCAAGTTCTCGATCGCGCTGCGCGGCGAGACGTTTCACGACGACGGCGGCACGCGACTCGGAACGACCACCAAAGCGACGTTGTCGGAGCTCACCCTCACGCCGGCGTACAAATTCACCAATCACGTCGTACTGCGTGGCGAGGCACGCTTCGACAAGGCGAACCAGTCGATCCTCGCCGATGGCGGCGCGTTCAACGACAATCAGAAAACGCTGGGCATCAACTTTATCATCGTCTACTGAGGGCCCGGCGTCTGGTGGATTCGCGGCGGCGATGATAAATCGGTGAAGCATCGTCCAACTTCTTCGAGGTGAACCTATGCGCTCGTGGGTCATCAGCATCGCCGCCATCCTCCTGATCGCCAGCTGCAAATTCACGAAAGACGAGAGTGCAAGGAACGCAGACTCGCTCGCCTCGATCACTGTTGATTCGGCTAAGCCGATCGCGACGCCGAGCGGCTTCGCCCAACCCGAAGCGGTGCGCTACGATCCGGATCAGGATCTCTATTTCGTCAGTAACGCCGGCGCCGGTGAATTCGAGGCAAAGGACAACAACGGCTACATCTCGCAGATGTCACCGGATGGGCAAATCACCAGGCCGAAGTTCATCGCCGGTGGAACTGGCGGGGTCACGCTGAGCTCGCCGCGTGGGATGTACATCGTCGGCGACACTCTGTGGGTAGCTGACGCGGACGCCGTGCGCGGGTTCAACCGGAAAACCGGCGCTCCTTTGGCGACGACCGATTTCTCCGCCTATAAGATCGGGTTTCTCAACGATGTCGCGGCTGGTCCCGACGGCGAGTACGTAACCGACACCGGAACCGAAACGATTTATCACATCGCCAAGGGGCGCGTCACCGTCGCAGTGCAGGACAAGACACTCGGCGGACCCAACGGCATCACGTGGGACGTAGCCAACAATCGATTCATCGTCGTTCCTTATGGCGGCGACTCGGTCATCAGATCGTGGGCGCCCGGCGGGAAAACTCTCACCGTCATCGGAAAGAGCTCCAGCAACAAGTTCGATGGCGTCGAGGTGCTGCCCGGCAACCTCGTGCTCGCCTCCAGTCAGGGCGACTCCAGTCTCCATTTGTTCAGCGGCAGTAACGGTCGTCCGATCATCAAGACGGGCGGCGCGCCGGCCGATATCGCAGTCGACACCAAGCGAAATCGCGTCGCTGTTCCGTTTGTCGATCGAAGCGTGGTGGAGATCTGGCAGCTTCCCGCGCGGTGACTGTCTATCGTCGGGAAGTGGGAATGCTCAGATCGACGGTCGGCGCCACGCCGAGTCCGATCGTCGCCCGCGCCCGCACGGCAGGCAGACGCTCCAGGATCCAGCTCTTGATGTCAGTCATCACGACTTCTCTATCGTAATCGTTGAGCAAGTCGTGGACGTGTCCATCGTAGAGCTTCAGAGTTTTATCGGCCGAGCCGGTGGTGTCGTAGAAGAGCTGACTTCCGGCGGGGCGCGTGACTTTGTCGGCGGTACCATGGAGGATGAGCACCGGCACCTTGATCAACGGAAATTCCGCCTTGAGACGCTGGGTGGCGCGGACAAGCTCGGAGACCGTTTTGGTCGGCTGGGTCTCATTGTCGATCAGAGGATCCGTGTCCATCGCCTTCACCACATCCGGATCGCGCGAGAACTCGGCATTCTTCAGATGAAGCACATGGGTATGCGGCGCGATGTGGGCGAGTCCTCTGACCACCGACAGCGCGATGTCGGGCGCGGCCACCTGAAACGCGAAACTTTCGCAAATCAGTCCGGCGAGCTTTTCCTGGTGCTCCAGAGCATAGATGCAGGATATGACGCCGCCGGCGCTGTGACCGAGCAGAAAAGTTGGGAGTGACGGCTCGCGTGTCCTTGCGAGGTTGATGAGCGCATCGACGTCGGCGACGTACTCGTCGATGTTCTCGATGTAGAAGCGCTCGCCGTCCGATTGTCCGCGGCCATGGAGATCGAGCGCATATACAGCGAGCCCGCTCTCGACGAGCTGTGCGGCAGCCCAGCCATAGTATCCCCCGTGAGAATTGACGCCGTGACAGATGGCGACGACGGCGCGGGGCGCACCTTCCGGCCGCCAGGAACGGATGAAAATCTCCAGACCATTGGCGCCGCGGATTCTCTCACCATTCATGCTGATGGGCATGTCCTTCATCCCCTCTCCTTCTCGCGAACACCGAAAACGCGCGTTCGTAATTCCGCTGGAGTCGAAGATGACACCACGCTGTCGTGGCGCAATCTGGACCAAGGTCGGCCTCGCTCGCGGTTTTAGAACATCACGCAGACGTCAGCTGTAAGCAGTCCGCGCTGTCCTCCGTCGCCGCCGACACGGACCAGTCCGCCCACGCGAGCGCCAATCGCAAAAAGCGGCATGAACTGAATTTCGGGCCCCAGATATGTCGATTGCGGCGGCGCATGCCACGCTTTGCTCGTCGTCCGCAACACCGAAGCACGCAGGACGTATCCCGTGCCGAGCTCGGTGGTCATGTTCACTCCGCCAATGCTGGCGCGCCAACCGCCGAGCCCTGCTTCACCGGCTATGAATGGTGTCCAGCCCTCGTACCTAGCGGGGAGTGGGGCGCCGATTGCCAGAGACCATTTGAGCGGCACCCCGTAATGGAACCCGAACATCGGACCGCCTGCTTCGGGCAACGCTGCAGACTGAGCGCGCGGAGCGCCTCCAGGAAAAGTGGGTGTGCACAACACCGCGAGACAAGTGAACGCTGGCACGAAGAGGAACCGACGCTGAAGAGATTTCGTCATGGCGGTGGGAGCTGGGGGTTGTAAAAGGGACCTTTACTCCGCCTCCAATTTTCCCAGAAGGGACTTCTTCCTCTATCCGTCAGATGACGTAGCAACTACTCATCCCGCTGACAGGATCAGCCAATCTGGACTAAGCCAGCGTTGCTCCGCAGTTTATCGGCCTGCCTCACACCCGTCCAAAAAACCGATGCCGTCAACAAAGATCTCTCTCGCCGCAGCTGCGTCCGTCGTGGTCGCCGCGCTCGTCCTCACAGCCTCCGCCGCAACGCTCGTCGCGCAACAGCCGGTGGATTCCGCCTACTCGCGTCAGATCACCGAGCTGACGCCGACGGACTCACACTGGAAGTTCAGCACGGAGCTCGTCTCCTCCCTGCCCGCCTCGGCTACGGTGCCGACGCCGCTCAAGGTACTCGGCTATGTCCCGGGCACTCTCGGCAGGCTTTCGTACGTCGCGGATCTCAACAAGTACTTCGATGCGCTCGCTGCGGCGGCGCCAACGCGCGTGAAAAAGTTCTCGCTCGGCAAGAGTGAGGAGGGACGCGAGTCGATCGTCGTCGCTATCTCTGATGAGGCGAACATTGCCAACCTCGAGGCGGATCGCACCGCGCTCGGCAAACTCGCCGATCCTCGTGGACTCTCGGCGGCCGACCGCGCGCAGATCATCAAGAGCGCGAAGCCGATCTACTGGTTGAGCGGATCGATTCACTCACCGGAGACGGGCAGCCCCGAGATGCTGATGGAGCTGGCTTATCGGCTGACGGTCGATGAGTCGGATTGGGTGAAGGACATTCGGTCAAACGTCATCACGCTGATCACGCCCGTGACCGAAGTGGATGGACGGGATCGCGAAGTCGATGTCGTCAAGGAATCGCGTGAGCTCAAGCTCGGCAACAACGCGGTGCCGCTCATCTATTGGGGCAAGTACACCGCGCACGACAACAACCGCGACGGGATGGTGATGTCGCAGAATCTCACCAAGAATTTCATTCGCGGATTTCTGTACTGGCACCCCACCGTCGTTCACGATCTGCACGAGTCGGTGCCGTTCCTCTACACCAGCACCGGTACGGGTCCTTACAATGACGAGTACGATCCGATCGTGGTCGACGAGTGGCACACCCTCGCCTACCAGGAAATTACGGAGCTGACACGGCGTGGACTTCCAGGCGTGTGGACGCACGGTTTCTACGACGGCTGGGCCCCGAACTATACGATTCTGGCGGTGGCCAATCTTCACAACTCGATCGGCCGCTTTTACGAGACATACACGTCGAGCGGCGCCGGCTGCACGACCGTACGACTTCCGGCGACCGACACGTCGCGCAGATGGGACAGGCCCAATCCGCCGGTGAACGGTCTCAAGTGGTGCATCCGCAGCAACATCAATTACCAGGAGTCGGGCGCGCTGGTCGCCTTGAAATACGTCGCCGATCATCGCGAGACCTTCCTCGAGAATTTCGTCGCCAAGGGTGAGCGGATGATCGATCGCGGGCGGACGAGCGCGCCGTACGCGTTCGTGATCCCGCGAGGTCAGCGTCACGCGGCGGAAGCGGCGGACATAGTGAATCTGTTCCGCGCACAGGGCGCGGAAGTGCACGTTGCAACCTCTGATTTTTCCATGCGCGGCGCTGCACCGACGGCGCGTCGTTCGTCGAGCGATTCGACCGCGAGGAGCGGTTCCCGCGCAGACTCAACGGTGCAACTTCAGGTTCACAGCGGCGACTGGATCGTGAGACTGGATCAGCCGTACGCCGCGATGCCGAGGACGCTGCTGGCGATCCAGAGATTCAAGGCGGATGATCCGCCGCCGTACGACGACACCGGCTGGACGCTCGACGAGCTGCGTCACGTGCAGACGCTCAAGATCGCCGACTCTACGATTCTGTCGAAGCCGATGCAGCTTTTGACCACCGATGCGAAAGTCGAGGGCACAATCCCCGATGGGTCCGGTCCTTTCCTCGTCCGCCACCTCGGCGACTGGCGCTCGGCGGTTCTGCCGTGGAAGATCGCGCCCGCGTCAGTGAGCGTCGCCGAAGAAACGTTTACTGTTCGTGGCGAGAAGTATCCGGCGGGCACTTACGTCATCAGCAATCTCAACGACGCTAGTCGTAACGCGATCAAGTCGCTCGGCCTGAACGTCGTCGCCGTCGGCGGCTCGCTGAGCGCGCGGCAGCATTCGATCCACGTGCCACGAGTGGCGTTGATGCATTCGTGGCTGGAGACGCAGAACGAGGGCTGGGTGCGCTACGCATTCGACCAGATGGGCGTGCCGTACACCTACATCAGCGATCAATCACTGCGCACGCCGGGCAGACTGGACAAGTTCGACGTCGTCGTCTTCCCGCACGTGAACGGAAGCGCGAACTCGCTGGTGAATGGAAGACCGATGGTGGGCCCGCCGATACCGTGGAAGAAATCGGTGTTGACGCCGAATCTCGACAAGTGGGACCAGACCGACGATGTCCGTCCGGGAATGGGGCTCGACGGTGCAGCCGCTCTAAGGAAATTCGTCGAGCGCGGCGGACTGTTGATCACCTCCGGGAACTCAAGCGTGCTGCCAATCACGCTTGGCTTCAATCCGACGGTGACGCAGTTCACTACCTCTCGTTTGAACGCGCGTGGATCTGTAATTCGTGTGCAGCCCGCGCCCGGCTCGAGTGGGAGCCCGATTCTATATGGATACGAGAGCTCGAGCTTCCCGATCTATTTCAGCCAGGCGCCGGTGTTCAACGTGGCGAACAGAGACACGGTGATACAGGAGCTACGCGATCCATCGTTCGCGCAGCAACAGGAGCGGATGAGGGCGCGGACGATTTTGAGGTTCCACGACAAGGCGGACTCGCTGCTCGTGTCCGGACTTATGGTCGGTGGAGATGAGCTCGCCGGAAAGGCAGCCGTCGTCGACGCTCCGGTCGGTTCAGGGCACGTCGTTTTGTTTGGGATCAGGCCAATGTGGCGATGGGAGTCACAGGGGAGTTTTGCGTTGGCATTGAACGCGATCGCGAACTGGCAGCATCTTGCATACTAGGAGCGGCTGTGAGAACGGCTTATGTCGATAAATAGCGCGTTGGTCTGGATAGTGATCGCGATAGTCGCGCTCGCCATCGAGGCAACCAATCTCAATCTCATTTTTCTGTTCGGTGGAGTGGCAGCGTTGCTGGCCGGAACTCTGGCGGCGCTGGGCGTTCCGGTTATTGGACAGATTCTTGGTTTCGCGCTGGCCGCGCTGATACTGCCGGGACTACTCCGCCCGCGGCTGCTCCGAAGACTCGGCGGGGTCGGCGTGCTCTCGCGGACAGACGCACTGATCGGACAGACTGCGAAGGTGACTCGGGCCATCGATCCCGTCATCGGCCTGGGACGCGTGCTCGTTCAGGGCCACGATTGGGCAGCGAATAGCACCGAGGCAATTCGTGAAGGGACGGTGGTCGAGGTCCTCGGAGCCGACGGCATCGTTCTGCTGGTGGCGCCTGTCGCCACGCTGCCAAGCGGCGAAACCAACTAATCCTCTGTCGGAGCTTTCATGTCATATGTGCTGATCGGATTCATCGGACTCATTCTGATAGTTCTCGCCCGCGCGGTGAAAGTTGTGCCGCAGAAGCAGGTGAAGATCATCGAGCGCCTCGGCAAGTTTCACAATCAGGCAGAGCCCGGGCTCAATCTGATTCTGCCATTCATCGACTCCGTCCGCGCTTCACACGATCTGCGTGAGCGAATCACGCGGATTGAGCCGCAGCCGGTCATTACCCGTGACAACGTCACCATGGAAGTAGATGCGGTCATCTATTACCTGATGGTGGATCCCGTCCGCGCGACGTACGAAGTGCAGAACCTGGAGATGGGTATCGAGCAGCTCACGCTTTCCGCGCTCCGCAACGCGATCGGCTCCCTCGATCTCGATCACACGCTCACATCGCGCGACGAGATCAACTCGCAGCTGCGCGCCGCGCTCGACGCAGCGACGCAACAGTGGGGAGTGAAGGTTGTGCGCGTGGAGCTCAAGAACATCGATCCGCCGGAAGAGATCAAGCTGACAATGGAGAAGCAGATGACCGCCGAGCGCGCGCGGCGCGCGGTGGTGACCACGGCGGAAGGAGAAAAAGCATCGGCGATTCTTCGCGCCGAGGGACTGAAGCAGTCGGCGATCGTGAACGCCGAAGGTCAGAAGCAGTCGGCGATTTTACAGGCGGAGGGTCAGGCGCAAGCGCGGCTGGCAGTAGCGCAGGCCGAAGCCCAGGCGCTGCAGGAGATCGCCAAAGGTCTGGGAGAAGAGGGAAATCCTGCTCGCTATCTCATCGCGAAGGGATATCTCGAGTCGCTAACAGCTATCGCCTCGAACGCGCAGAAAACGGTTTTCCTGCCCTACGACGCCAGCGCGGCGATGTCGGCGGTCGGCACGCTCAAAGAGCTGTGGGCACTACCGAGCGCAGGAGAGACCGGCGGAACTTCGTCGAGGTCGAAGTAGATCGCTTTTCCGAGATCCCAGGCGATCTCCAGCAGTTCGTCTGCGATGTCGCAAGAACCGCCGACACGCAAAATAGCGTCGCATTTCTCGATGAGGCGGCGAGCGATTGGGTGAATTATTTCGTTGAACACGGAATCGCCCATGCGTCCCGCACCCGCGTGCTCCATCAGGGGAAATGCGAACCACTCGCCCATGACGGGCATATGGCCGGCGCGAAATAAACGCAGCGCTGCTTCAGTCATCACCGCCTCGTTGGCTTCGATAAGCCAGGGATCGTCATTCGTCCCTGATCGAAGTGGACCGGCGACGAAAATCAGCTGGGGCTGTGCGCTGCGCGGAGCCGGCGAGTATTCGTCGACACCGCCCGCGAAATCGCCGACCAGGTCTGCGGCCAGCATTAGTTGAGCGGTAGTCCGGACGGTTTCGGCCAGAACGCCAGATCCCACAGCGTCGCGTCAAATGCGATTCCTGTTGGATTCTTGAGAGAGATTCCGTTGGCGTTGATGACGACCGTGTCGATCTGAAAGCGCTTCATGTATGAAGGCTCCGTAGAGGTTGCGCTTTATCTTGCCTGCGGGCTTGGCGCTCCGCTGTCGGTACGCGCGGACACTCGAGGGCCGGTTAGTTAACGCGCCGTGTCGGCGTCGCGCCTACACGAGTGAATAGCGCGGGGAGCGCCCTGAACGTAGACTACGGCTACTTATGTCGCGCGCTGAAATCACCACTCCCGAAATCATCCCCGACGAGAGCGTCGTCGAGCTCTCGCTCCGCCCCCAACGTCTGTCCGAATTCATCGGCCAGGACAAGGTCAAGGAATCGCTCCGCATCTATATAGATGCCGCGCTCGGCCGCCGAGAACCGCTCGACCACATCCTGTTCTTCGGCCCACCGGGACTCGGCAAGACGACCCTGGCCGAGCTGATCGCAAGAGAGCTCGGCGTGAATATCCGGACAACGTCGGGCCCGGCGCTGGAAAAGCCCGGCGATCTCGTCGGGACACTCACCAATCTCCGCGAAGGCGACATTCTCTTCATCGATGAAATCCATCGGCTGAAGCCCATCATCGAAGAGTTCCTCTATCCGGCGATGGAGGATTACAAAATCGACATCCGCCTCTCCGAAGGACCTAAGGCGCAGACGATCACCATGCCTATCGAGAAGTTCACCCTCATCGGCGCCACCACCCGGCTCGGCATGCTGACGCCGCCGATGCGCGCGCGGTTCGGTATCGAGCAGCGGCTCAACTTCTATCCCGCGGGCGATCTCGAGCAGATCGTCCACCGCACCGCCGAGGTGATGCAGGTGGAGATCGACGAGGATGGAGCGAAGGAGATCGCCAAGAGATCGCGCGGCACTCCGCGCGTCGCCAACCGGCTGCTCCGACGCATTCGCGACTTCGCGCAGGTACGCGCGGGCGGAGTAATCAATCGCAAGGTCGCCGCCGACGCTCTACAATTGCTAGAAGTCGATCAGTTCGGGCTCGACGACATGGACTCGCGAATCCTCAAGACCATCATCGAGAAGTTCGACGGCGGACCGGTCGGAGTGAGCACCATCGCCGCCGCTGTCGGCGAGGACGCGGGGACGCTCGAGGAGGTCTACGAGCCGTTCCTCGTCCAGAACGGATTCCTCCAGCGCACTCCGCGCGGACGCGTCGCCACCGCCCAGGCGTACCGCCACTTCGGGTTCAATCCGCCCAGTGCTAACTCCGCCAACACGCAACCAAGTTTATTTTAGCTGGCGTGCGCGCTTGATCCAGCTCATGCCCATCGCCGCGAAGGCGCCAAACTAGAGCCGGGTTGTACTCAACCTGCATCTTCTGTCACTCACCACTCGGCGCGAACGAGGCGATCGAGTTCTTTCCGGTAGGCAGACGCCTCGCGTTCGACGCCGCGAAGGGTCGTCTCTGGGCCGTGTGCCGGAAGTGCGAGAGATGGAATCTCACTCCCATTGAAGAACGGTGGGAGGCGATCGAGCAGTGCGAGCGGTCGTTTCGCGAAACGAAGCTGCGCGTCTCCACCGATCAGATCGGGCTGGGAAGACTGCGCGAAGGCCTCGAGCTCGTTCGCATCGGCAAACCGTTGCGACCAGAGTTCGCCGCCTGGCGGTATGGCGATCAGTTCGGCCGGCGGCGGCGAAAGAACGCAATGCTCGTTGGAACCGGCGTCGCAGCTATTACACTCATTCCATTTGTCGGAATGGCGGCGGGGGTTTCGTTCGGCGTGGCAGCGAACATTGTCCGATTGGTCTACTGGGGTGAACGGCTCCGCAGCCAAGGTCGTATCCTGACGCGAATTCACCACAATGGGAAGCTGCTCGACGTCAATCTTCTCGATGCAGACCACACGGTGTTGCTTGCACCAACCTCGAGCGAGCCTTGGGGACTTCGCATTGCACACCGCCCCGACGAAACCCAGACCGACAATCGAGTCTACAGTGATCTGCGCGGCGAGGACGCGATGCGGGCAGCCGCGCAGATCTTGCCACGTCTCAATCGAGGGGGAGGAAATCGAAGTGAGCTGGACCTGGCCGTACGAATGGCCACCGCACACGAAGATCCCCACGCGCCATTCGACAAATCGGCGAGACATCCACATGCCGCCTGGAGATCTCACGGAGTGGGAACTGTGATGACGCTCCTTCCCACTGAGTTGAGACTCGCTCTCGAGATGGCGTCACACGAAGAGACGGAGCGCCGGGCGCTCGAGGGAGAGCTCGAGCAACTCGAGGCGACATGGCGTGAGGCCGAAGAGATCGCCGGCATTTCCGACGAGATGTTTCTTCCGCAAGGCATCAGCAGCAAGCTCGCGCAGCTCAAAAGCCGAGTGCACTAGATCCGCGGCGGGTAGGTCTTTCCGTCCAACTGCAACGGGCTGGTGAACATGTAGTAAACGTTGACTCCTTTTCCCCACCCCACCGTAATGACTTCT
>JBJMOT010000069.1:0-9520 GCA_045803585.1 Gemmatimonadaceae bacterium | reverse complement strand
TCGGACGTCCACGCCCAGCCGATGGTGAACTTCTGGAAGCGCAGCATGTCCATCACTCCGACTTCAGGCAGTGTCGCGCCGAATAAATCCGGACGCTGATTTTCCACGGCGCCGATCAGCAGTCCGCCATTGGATCCGCCGCGGATCGCCAGCTTCGGAGTCGACGTGTACTTCTGCTTAATCAGGTACTCTGCTGCCGCGATGAAGTCGTCGAAGACGTTCTGCTTCTTCGCGAGCATTCCGCCTTCATGCCATGCCTTCCCGTACTCACCGCCGCCGCGAAGGTTCGCCAGCGCGTAGATGCCGCCCATCTCCAGCCACGCTACGTTGGCGGCGGAAAAGGATGGAGTCTCGGAGATGTTGAAGCCGCCGTAAGCGTACAGGAGCGTCGGGTTGTTGCCATCGAGCTGCACGCCCTTCTTTGCGGTGATGAACATCGGAACCTTCGTTCCGTCCTTGCTCGTGTAGAACACCTGCTTCGTTTCGTACGCTGTCGGATCGAACGCAACCTTCGGCATGCGGAAGACTTCGTTCCGCCCGGTCTTCACGTTGTAGCGATAGACCGTCGTCGGATAAAGGAACGAGGTGAAGCTGTAGAACATCTCCTCGTCACCCTGGCGGCCGTGGAGCTCTCCAACGCTGCCGATGCCGGGAAGGGGAAGCTCGCCGTGCATGGTGTATCCGCCACCGAGTGCCTGACCCCGCTCTCGCGTCACCAGCGGTGCGGTGCTGGTGTCGTCATACACGTTTTCGGGCCGCTTCGGCGGTTGCTGCTGCGGCTGCTGCCCTTGATGCGGACGCTGGTCCTGGCGCAGGTCGCGTGAAGACGTGAAGAAGCGCACGCTCGAGTGTGCGTCCTGGAGATAGTTCGCGACAATATCCTCGCCTGCCATCGTCGCGCTTTGCAGAGCGTCCTTGTTCTCGGGAATGATGGTATTCCACCGCTCCTCGCGGGGATTGTCGATGCTGATCGCCACAATCCTGCCCTTCGGCGCGTTTCGATCGGTGCGCACCAGGAACGTCGTCGCGCGATTGCCGATGAACTCGTACTCGGCGTCGAGCTTGTCGATCAGCTTCACCACCGGATTGTCGATCAGCGGCTTGCCCGGGTTGTCCAGGTCGATGAAATACAGGCGGGTTCGCACGTCGGTGCCCTGCGACACCGTGATCACCAGATACTCTCCGTCGTCCGATACGGTGCCGTTGAACAGCCAGTCGGGTTGGTCGGGGCGATCGTAGACCAGCTGGTCGCGCGACTGCGCCTGGCCGACGCGATGGTAGTACAGCTTATGGAACTTGTTGGCGTTCGTCATCTTGTTGCCCGACGTCGGCTCGTCGTAGCGTGAATAGAAGAAGCCCTTGTTGTCGTGGGTCCAGCTGATGCCCGAGAACTTGACCCATTTCACGACGTCGCTGAGATCCTTGCCGTTGTTGACGTCGCGGACATGCAGCTCCTGCCAGTCTGATCCGCTCGTAGAGAGCGAGTACGCGAGATAGTGACCGTCATCCGACGCCGACGTCCCCGACAATGCTATCGTGCCATCGGTCGACAACACGTTCGGGTCGAGTAACACGCGTGGTATCGCCTCTCTCCCGTCCTGCACGTAGAGCACGCTCTGGTTCTGCAATCCGGTGTTCTGGAAATAGAAATAACGGCCGTTTTCCTTAAAAGGGGCCGAAAACCTCTGGTAGTTCCAGAGCTGGGTCAGACGCGACCTGATTGCAGCGCGCTGCGGGATCGACGAGAGGAACGAGTCCGTGAGACGATTCTCAGCGGCCACCCATTCCTTGGTCGCCGGGGAATCGACATCCTCCAGCCAGCGGTAGGGATCAGCGATGCTGACGCCGTGATAGACGTCGGTCTGCGTTCCGCGCGCGGCAGAAGGATAAGTGGGTGCGCTCGTCTGCGCCTTCGATACGACGGCGACGAGCAAAAGAAAAGAGACGGACGTGACGGGCGTCCTCATTGGGAACCAATTCATGAGATCTGGCCTACCGGCTGAGTGGTTATGATGTACTCAATCTACGGTGCAACCGCAGTTAGGTTCCACTGGAATCACCTCTTACCGACCGTGACGGTGAACTGAATGGCAAAGGTTACGCAGTCAGCCCAGAAGTCCCGCCAGTATTGGCTCCTCAAGTCCGACCCCGAGACGTTTGGCTTCGAGCATCTGTGGAACTCGCCGAACAGGACCACCCACTGGGACGGCGTGCGAAATTTCCAGGCGAGAAACTACTTGCGCGACGAGATGAAGAAAGGCGACCTCGCTTTCTTCTACCATTCCGGCGGCGAAAATCCCGCCATACTCGGCATCGCCGAGATTGTGCGCGAGGGCTACCCCGACACCACCGCCGTCGACCCTAAGGACCCGCACTACGATCCCAAGAGCAAGGGCGGGGAATCGGCTTGGTCGATGGTCGATATCCGGGCAATCGAGCGCCTTTCACGACCGGTCACCCTCAGCGAGATGAGGACCCGCCCCGAGCTCGCGTCAATGCCCCTTCTTCAGAAGGGAAACCGGCTCTCGGTCCAGAAGGTAGGCGCAGCCGAGTGGAACGCCATTCTCGCCCTCGCCAAACAGGGCGAACCCGACGCCTGATCGGGCGAATTAGCGCTGTCGTTCGGGTGTTACCTGACGACCGGTTTGTTCTTCCCTGTTCTATGAGACCAGGTCGTTTCGCTCTAATAGTAGGAACATCCTTTGTTTGCGCCTGCCCATTCGGTTTGGCGAGCGCGCAATCCTTGCCCGCAGCCAGGCCAGAGCCGGCCCGTCCGCTAGACGACCTCAGACGAGTAGGCGCGCGTTACCAGTTCGACAACGTCAGCGATGTCGACGCATTTCAGGACGCTACTCTGGAGTACGCCGAGCGCCTACCGCTCGGGACTGTGGTCGTGGACGTCAACGGCGCCCGCCGCTATGGAACCAACGGAACCCAGCTCGATGTGCAGGCTTATCCGCACCTCGGCAGACACAGCTACGTCTATCTGGACTTTGCGGCTTCGTCCTCGAAAGAAGTGTTTGTGCCGCTCCGAGTTTCCGCCGAGCCGTATTACAACTGGGCGAACGGCTGGGAAATGTCTGCGGGAGCGCAATATCTCCAACCAGCGGGCTCCGCGTCGAACATCTACACCTATACGGGCACACTCGCCAAATACTTCGGCAACTACTGGGTCTCGGCGAGGCCGTCCTACACGCCGGCGCAGGACAACAACTCCTACGCCTGGGGCCTCACAGGCAGACGGTATTTCGCGGATCGATACGACTACGCCTCGCTGAATTTCACCCGCAGCGTCGGCATCGATCCCAACGCCACCGACCCGACGATGTTCGTCCGTGCGCCTAAACTTGGGAGCTACACCGTCTCTGTGGATCGCCGCCAGCCGATCGGGCGTACCCGTAGTCGGGCCGCGTATGGAATCGGTTATCAGCGTGAAGAGATAGCGCCGGCGCGATACAGGCTTCACCGCACCGCGACATTCGGTCTGGAGTGGTTCATCCCTTAGTCGATGTCGCCCGTCAAAATCCTGGTGGCGGGCCTGCCCGCGGAAACCATCCGCGAGATCGGACTCCGGCTGCGTGATGTCACGGTAACAGAGTTCGACAACGCCCAGAAAATGGGTCGTGCTGCTGCCCACGCCGAGACGGGTGTGGTAATACTCAGCGATGCGCTTCCCACCGAAGATGCCCTCTACATAGCCCGGCGGGCCAGAGACTCAGGCGACGAGATGCGCGTGGCCTTCTGCATTTCGATGCAGCACGCCGAGACCGCTCTCAAAGCGGTCAGGGAAATTCACGTCGACCGATTCTTCCTCTCGCCGATGAGCATGGAGGAGATGCTGCGCGAGGTGGCGAAGATGTGCGGCGTCGAAGTCCTTCCCCCGCTCGCATCCCACAGCGACCACATCGCCGCGGCAATTCGCGAAGCATGGGACCGCGCGCGCGAGCCGACGCTTCTCAAGGTCGACAAGCTCGACGACGCGGCGATCGCGCTGCTGGACAACAACCTCGATACCGACCTCAAGAAGGCAGCAGAGTACGATGCCCTCCAGATCGCGGAGGTGACGACGAAATTCGGGTTCGACAAGGCAACGCGAGTCGCGAAGGAGATCGCCGATCGTTTTTCGAGCCAATCGCTGGCCGCGGTTGATGGTGTCGCACTCTCGGAGCAGCTGCTAGCGCTGCGCCAGAGCCTTCTCGGTCCCCCGGCTGTGCCCGCAGCAGCGCCCGCTCGCGTCGCGACGCCGGGCGATGTACTCACTGCATTCGAGGAATCGCAGCTGGAAGGCCGGCGAGTTCTCGTAGTCGACGACGAGCCGATGGTCTCGCGCGGTCTTTCATCGCTCCTCGCTCGTCGCGGTCTCGCGGTGACTGCAGTCAATGATCCGCTTCGCTTCTGGACCGTGCTCGAAGAGGCGAAACCCAACCTCATCCTGCTCGATCTCGAAATGCCAAAGATCAGCGGCACCGAGCTATGCCGTGTCGTGCGCAGCGATCGTCGCTGGAGTGAGCTGCCTGTGATTTTTCTCAGCGGCCACACCGACCAGGCAAGCGTGCAGCGCATGTTCGCTGCCGGCGCCGATGACTACGTCGGCAAGCCGTTTGTGCCGGCCGAGCTGATGATGCGCATCGAGAGTCGCCTCACCGGCGTGAAGGCGCGCAAGGCTCCGGTCGAGACCGATCCACTTACCGGTCTGACGACCGCAACGAAGGCGACCGAGTTGATCGATCGATTCCTTCGACTCGCTCGCCGCAAATCTGATCCTTATTCGGTGGCAGTGCTTCAGGTCGACGGATTTGGAGGTCTGGCCGCAACGTTCGGACGCGCGGCCTGCGATTCAGTTCTGCGGGGAATCGGTCAGCTACTCCCCAAGTCGTTCCGCGCTGAAGACGTTCCCGGTTGGTGGGGCGGCGCCGATTTCACCATCGGCATGTACGGCAGCAGCAAGGAGCACGCGGCAATCAAGCTCGGGCAGATCTGCACCAGGATCGCCGAGCTGAATTTTCTCGCCGAGGATGGGCGGCGGGTCCACGTCTCGTGCAGCGGGGGCGTGGCGCAGTATCAGAAGGATGGCGATACCATTCCTGCCCTCCGAGACGAAGCGCTGAGAGCGCTGGAGCAGGCTCGTTCCAGCGGCGGCGGTACTCGAGTCGGCATCTCGGGTGTGAAAGCCATCGGTGCAATGACGCGCAAGGTCGATGTCGCAATTGTCGACGACGACACTGCGCTCGTGTCGCTGCTGCAGCACGCCATGGAAAGCCGTAGCATGCGCGTCGCTTCGTATGCGGACGGTGAGACAGCGGTCGCCGCGCTTACGGGTGCCGCACCGGAAGTCCAGGCATCCGTCATCCTCCTCGGCGTCGATCTACCCGCGCTCAACGGCCTCGACGTTCTTCGTCGACTCAAAGCGGGCGAAGTCACCCGCTCGACCAGCGTCGTCATGCTGACTTCCCGCACCGGAGAGCGCGACGTTCTCGCCGCGCTCGAGCTCGGCGCCACCGACCACATAGCGAAGCCGTTCAGCGTACCGGTCCTGATGCACAAGGTGCGCACAGTGCTCAAGCAGGCGTCATGATAAGCGTAGGTCTTCTCACCATCGTCATGCTGATCGAGCTCGGCCTGCTGGTGTTCGCTGTCGTATTGTTTTTCGCACACGGGCTTTGGTTGGGCACATCACAGCGGCGTTTATCGAGGCTGACAGCCGCCGGCCGGGATTCGCTGGCGCGGCTCGTCACCAGCGGCGCAGTGAACGTCGAAGACATGGCGGCGCTCGAATCTCTGCCCAAAGACGTTCAGGTGATCTCGTTCCTGGAGATCTCGCGCAATCTGACGGGGACGGGGAAAGAGCGGCTGCGGTTTGTGGCGCAGCGGATTGGGGTCGTCGATCGCGCCCGGGCGTTATGTGTGCACCGGCGCTGGCAGCGACGCCTGCGCGGAGCGCGAATACTTTCGCAGCTCGATGTCGCGGACCCGCTGGTGCAGACACTGCTCGCCGATGAACATCCCGCCGTTCGCGCACAGGCCGCGGAGTGGGCGGCTTCACAGCCGTCGGTTCCAGTTATCTCATCGATGCTCGAGCTGCTCGCTGATCCCGCGACCCAGGCGCGCTTCGCGGTGCAGAACGCGCTTCTTCGCATGGGCAGCGTCGTCGCCGGCCCGCTCCGGGATTTCCTCGAGAAGCATACGGGGCGCGCCGCCGAGGCGGGACTTCGCGTCGCCGAGTCTTTGGCGGAGGCTAGCTTCGGTCCGGCGGCCCTGACACACTCGCGCTCCGAGGAGGTACCAATTCGCGTAGCATCAGCGAAGCTGCTCGGTGCGATCGCTGACGCTGCCGCGGCAGAGCGGCTGGTGGAATTGATCCGTGACGAAGAGTCCCGCGTTCGTGCCGCCGCTGCGCAGGCATTGGGAAGGATGCAGCATTGGCAGGCCGGCTCGCTGCTGGCGGACTCGCTCCGTGATCGGACATGGCGCGTCCGACGCGAGGCGGGACTGGCGCTGCGCGCCATCGGAGCGGCGGGGGTCCTTTACCTGAGACGCGCTCTCAAGGGTGATGACCGGTTCGCGGCAGACATGGCGCAACAGGTACTGGATCTCCCCGAAGCGGCGGCCGGATGAACGAAATCATCTCGTCGCTCGTGAGTCAGCTGCTCCTGAAAGGGCAGATCGCGGTGCTCGTCTATTTCCTCGCCGTGAATGGCTGGTATCTCGTGCTGCTGGTCAGCTCCCTCCTCGAGCTGCGGCGCCACATGCTGCTCATCACCGACGAGAGCCGCCACCTTTTGCTCAGCTCGACGCTGTCGCCCACGATCTCGATTCTCGCGCCCGCGTACAACGAAGAGCCAACGATCGAAACGAGCCTGCGCGCGCTGTTGGCACTTCAGTACCCGAATCTTGAAATCATCGTCATCAGCGACGGCTCGAAAGATCTGACGGTGCAGGTGTTAACCGAAAAATTCGATCTCGTGCCCGTGAAGACGATCTACGAGCAGAGGATCAAGACCAAGCCGGTTCGTTCGCTGTACCGGTCGTCGACGTATCCATCGCTGGTGGTAGTCGACAAGGAAAACGGGGGAAAAGCGGACGCTCTGAATGTTGGATTGAGCTTCGCGCGTGGCGAGCTCGTGTGCGCTATGGACGCCGACACGCTGATCGAGGCCGACGGACTACAGCGAATGGTGCGGCCGTTTCTGTACGCAACCGATGTTGTCGCGACAGGAGGAACGATTCGTGTCGTCAACGGCTCGGAAGTGAAATTCGGTCGCGTCGTTAAGACCGCGGTGCCGACTCACATGCTGGCCGGGGTACAAGTCGTCGAATACCTGCGCGCATTCCTTTTCGGCCGGCTTGGCTGGAACCGGCTCGGGGGCAACATCATCATCTCCGGCGCATTCGGCCTGTTTGAGCGTGAGTCAGTTCTCAACGCTGGCGGCTATCTGCACGACACTGTCGGCGAAGACATGGAGCTGGTGCTGAGACTGAAGCGCTTGTCCTACGAGCGCGGTGGTCCCGGCAGGATCGCGTTTGTTCCTGATCCGGTGGCGTGGACCGAAGTGCCGGAATCAACCGGATCGCTGGGCCGACAGCGCGACCGCTGGCATCGCGGTTTGGCCGACGTGCTATGGCGGCATCGGCGAATGCTGCTCAACCCGCGCTATGGAATCACCGGCCTGTTCGTGTTCCCGTATTACGCGTTCGTCGAGCTGCTCGCGCCCGTCATCGAGGCGGTGGGCATCATTGGACTTGCCCTCGGACTCGTGTTCGGCGTCGTCGACTGGAATTTCGCGGGTCTGTTTTATCTCACCGCCTACGGGCTGGGAACTGCGCTGACTGCATTCACCCTGATTCTCGAAGATCTGAGCTTCCACCGTTACGACAGTTTCCGCGACCGTTTGCTCCTTTTCTGGTGGGCGCTCATCGAGAATGTCGGTTACCGGCAGCTCACCGTTTACTGGCGGTTGCGCGGACTCTGGAAATTCATTCGCGGCAGGAAGGACTGGGGCGTCATGGAGCGCAAAGGATTTCGCCCCGTCACCGCTGCTGGCTAGGCTCGGCGCGGATCCAGCTTGATCGGGGCGCTGTATGTCGCCAATCTCCACTACAGCGGGTCACCAAGGGAGATTGCAATGCAGCGCGCCAATCTATTTGCCGCATTCGCTTTTATGATGTCAGCTCTTGCCTGCGCGAGCACCCCGCCGGGCACGGAGATAAGCTCGAGCGACTTCGATATCCGGCCACTGGTCGGGGTCTGGCGCGGCAGCTTCAACAGCGCGCAGACGGGCAGGTCGGGAACGGTCGCCTTTACGTTGCGGGCGGGTGAGTCTTCGGCCAAAGGGAATGTTGTGCTCATCCCGAGGCCCGACTCACTGCTGACCCCCGAGGAGCGCGAAGCGCCGGAGAATGTGAATATGCCCGGACGTCTCGTCGTGCCAATCACTTTCATCAGAAAACAGGGCGGCAGCCTCAACGGAATCCTGGATCCCTACACGGCTCCCGACTGCAATTGCACTGTTACAACGACTTTTGAAGGTACTTTCACTGACGCCAATACCATCGAGGGCAGCTTTACCACGGTGCCATCGAAAGCGGGTGCGAGCGTGAGCAACGGAGCCTGGAAGGTGACGAGAGTGAAGCGCCTCTAGCCGGCGCGTTTCTGCTCGTCGTCGTGCAGTGCGATCTCGAGGTGGAACCGGTGAAGGAATCGTTGAATCGCCGGCGCGAATAGCAGACCGACCATCGTGATGAAGGTCACCCCGCTGAACAACGCGTAAAGCCCGGCGAAAACGTGCAGGTGCTCCAGGGCAATCCCCGAGAGAGCGGGATCGGGCGGCGGCCCTTCTCCCGAGAGAATCATCGCCGAGTAGTAGAACGATTCTTCCCAGTTGAGCCGCCCGAGCAAGTGGTAGCCTGACATCCCAATCAACAGGCCCGCTCCGACGACCCCGGTTGCCACCGCCGTGCTTTGCAGCATGTGGCGGAAGAACGCGCGACGCGGCGGCATCGGCATCATCATGATCTCGGGATCCGGCATCGCGCCGGTAACCCTGCGATTGAACGGCATTTGCTCTCCTTTGTACCACTCAGGACGATTATCACCTGCGACTGCGTTACGCTAAATTTGATGTAATCAACTGGAGAACAGGATGCCGAAGACCGGTACGACCGCACCACCCCGGAAGGCCGCCAGCAAGGCTTCATCACCGCCACCCGCCAAAACCGGCGGAAACTCCTCCAAGCCGTCAGCGCCAGCCGCTGCTCCCACCGGGAGCGCGCTAGAGATCAAGGACACCCGCACCAGCAAGAACTACTCGGTTCCAATCGCCGACTGCGCCATCCGCGCCACCGAGCTGAAGAAGATCAAAACCGACAATCCCGACGATTCGGGGCTCATGAGCTACGACCCGGCGTTCCTCAACACCGCGTCGTGCAAGAGCGCGATCACCTACATCGACGGCGACAAGGGAATTCTGCGCTACCGTGGTTATCCCATCGAGCAGCTTGCCGAAAACTCGACTTTCCTGGA
>JBJMOT010000068.1:0-9485 GCA_045803585.1 Gemmatimonadaceae bacterium | reverse complement strand
GGCGGGAAGAAATGCTTGTCGTCGACCAGTGTGACGAGATCATAGCGCGCCAATAGTCCGTCGGTGGAGTAACCGTCGATCACATCGACGGCGCCGGTCGCAAGCGCCTGATATTTGACGGCCGGCGCGAGCGGTCTGACTGCCCGCGGCCTGATGCCATACACGCGGGACAGTCCGACGAGACCATCGCTGCGGCCGATGAAGTCGGCCGTAAAACCGGCGGTGAGATGCGGACTCTCCCGCGCGAGATCGCTTAGGGTGCGCAGGTGGTAGCGGCTCGCTGTCGCTTTTGTTACCGCGATCGCATAGGTGTTCTGAAATCCCAACGGCGGCAGCCAGCGGGTGTGGTACTGATTCTCGAACCGCTGTGCTACATGCGCAAACACCGCTCTTGGATCGGCGGCAACCGAGTCGGCCAGGGTGTCGTGGAGAATGGCGATGAGTCCGGTTCCGGTGTACTCCGGATAGACATCGATCGCACCTCCGCGTAGCGCCTGGAACGCGATCTCTGTGGCGCCGAGTCCAGGCTTCCGCTCGACCGCGAAGCCGCGCGATTCGAGAAGCTGGGCGAACATTTCTGCCAGCAGATACGATTCGCCAAACGGCTTTGAGCCCACTACGATGCGACGATTCCCAGTCTGACTGCTTGCCGTTGGCGTCGACGGGGCCGGAGTCGTTGTTTGCGCGGAAGCCCGCAACGAGCTTCCAGCCACCAGGGAGAGCATGATCCCGTAACAGGCGACTGACATCAGGCTCCGCTTCGTCACGAGAGCAGCGCCTCGAGGCCGGCACGTGCCCGCTCGATCAACTCGGCGACGTACGCAGTGGCTGGAGATTGCACCAGCTCTCGCATCGTTCCGACCTGCTCTATTCTGCCTTTCCTCATCACGACGACTTGCTCAGCGAGTCGAGCTGCCTCGGCAAGATCATGGGTGACGAGGAGCGTCGTCACTGAGAGAGCGCGACGAAGACCGTCGAATGCCTGCTGAAGCTCAGCGCGCGAGATGGCATCGAGCGCCCCAAACGGCTCATCGAGCAACACGACACCGGGACGAGCCGCGATGCTGCGAGCCAAAGCCACCCGTTGTCGCTGACCGCCAGAAAGCTCATGCGGGAAACGCGACCCAAATTCCCTGGCGGAAAGCCCGACCAGCTCGAGCGCCTCACGCGCCGCTTCGAGTGAATCCGTTCTCTGCTGGAGCCTTGGTACCAGCGCGACATTCCGCAGCACTCGCCAGTGCGGAAGAAGTCCGCCGTGCTGTTGCACGTAGCCGATGCTCCTTCGCAGCAACACGGCATCCTCGCGCCGCACATCCCTGTCGCCGACCAGAACGTTTCCGCCGTCCGGCGTGACCAACCGGTTGAAGCAGCGCAGCAGCGTGGTTTTCCCGGATCCACTCTCGCCCACGAGCGCCGTCACACTTCCGGCTGCCACGTTCACGCTCACGTCGTCGAGGGCGACGACATCTCCGAAGCGATGCGACACGTTCCGCGCGCTGAGCGAAATCGGCATGCGGTTAAGAGTGACAGCAGCGGGCGCTAATCGCTATAGATTCCGACACGACCTCGATTGCCGTCCTTCCGGCGTATCTGTTGCTAAATAGCTTCGTGAACCCGATGCCTCAGGAACCAGTATGACCCCCGCCACGACCACTCCTGTCAAAACCCGCCGCCTTGGCTCGCAAGGCCTGCATACCTCCGCTCTCGGATTGGGCTGCATGGGAATGTCCGACTTTTACGGCCCCAGTGATGAGCAGCAATCGATCGCCACCATTCACCGCGCCATTGAGCTCGGCGTCAATCTCCTCGATACCGCCGACATGTACGGTCCGCACACCAACGAGCAGCTCGTCGGACGCGCCATCGAGGGTAAGCGCGACAAGGTGATGGTCGCCACCAAGTTCGGGAGCGTCCGCGATCCGAAGACCCGCGCGTTCCTCGGAGTGAATGGCAAACCCGAGTACGTTCGTCAGGCGTGCGAGGCGTCGCTCAAGCGACTGGGCATCGACACCATCGATCTTTACTACCAGCATCGCGTCGACAGAAACACTCCCATCGAGGATACCGTCGGCGCGATGGCGGATCTTGTAAAGGCAGGGAAGGTGCGCTACATCGGATTGTCCGAAGCATCGGTGGCAACAATCCGCCGCGCGCATGCTGTGCACCCAATTACCGCGGTACAAACCGAGTACTCGCTCTGGAGCCGAGACCCCGAAGACGGACTGCTCGAGGCACTCCGCTCGCTCGATATCGGATTCGTCGCGTACAGTCCTCTCGGTCGGGGATTTCTAACCGGACAGTTCAAGACTACCGATGATCTCGCTGAGGATGATTTCCGGAAGCAGCACCCGCGCTTTCAGGGCGAAAACTTCCAGAAGAACCTGGATCTCGTCTCACGCGTCGAAGAAATCGCGAAGGAGCACGATTGCACGGCGGCACAGCTCGCACTGGCGTGGGTTCTCGCCCAGGGAGACGACATTGTGCCCATCCCCGGCACTCGTCGTCCCGAGCGCCTCGAGGAGAACGTGCGCGCAGCGAACATCGTGCTTTCCGAGAATGATCTGCTGCGGATCGACGCCGCGGCTCCCAAAGGCGCCACTGCCGGTCCGCGTTATTCCGAAGCCGGGATGCGGTCGATCAACGGCTGACCGCCTGCTCTGTTCCGAGTGTCTAGAACCTGAACAGATAGCTGATCTTCCCGAAGAATCCATCTCTGGTGCGATGGAGATCCTGGAACTGGAATGCATCCGGTTCCTCCAGAGTCGATCCGTAACCCAGATAGACGAGAGTTCCTGGAACCGGGCGGTAGCTGAATAACCAGTCGGTGGAGAACTGATTGGAGACCTCGCCAGTATCCAGTACGCCGCCGACCAGGATCGGATTACCCTCGCGATCCCGCAGCGATGAGCGCGACCGCGCGGCGTACTGCCCAACCAGCCGCACGAAGATCGGCGGGCTGATCTGGTACTCGACTTTGAGTCGCGGAATCGTCTCCGTCGAAAACCGCGAGCCATCCAGGTCCCGATCGATGGCAAGCCGGGAAAACTGCAGCGAGCTGCGAATCGCAGTCGTCGGACGAACGTCGAGCGACGCGTCGATGCGCGAGCTGCTCCCGGGAGCGGCTTCCCGGAATATCGGCACCTCGCCCTGAGTGATCGCGGCCCGACCCGTGAAGTGACGGAAGGTCGGTGTTGTCAGACTCAACGAGCCACCAATCTGGTTCGATTCGGGCGGCGGAACGACGAATGGAGCGACCTGCGTATTCCCCGTCGTTGGCGGGATCTGAATTGTATAACCCGAGTAGAGCGACGGATCGAAGGCGAAGTAGCCCTGGCTTAACGCACCACCCAGTTGCCATCCGCCTCGTAACGTCGCACTCGGCGTTATCGAAATGGTGTTCTCTTCCACCCCGTGACCACCACCGCCGTTGTTCCAGAAGCCGCTGAGCCCGAAGAACGCGCCCCACGTCTGGAAGAGTGCGCCCGGCGCACCATAGAAACTGATGCGGTTGAATGCACGTCCTTCGATGATGCCAAGTCGATTGACGAAACCGGCCGCCGCTCTGAACCCGGGATCGACCGACCTCAGAGTATAGTGAAACCCCCAGGCGCGTCCGGTCCTGTCCCAGTCGCCCTGCAGAATAGATCCGGTGGTGTGATTCAGCGCGCTGTCCGTCCACGAATGCGCTGCCTGAAACTGCGCCCAATAAAGTTTCGAGTGGTAGAAACGAAAATCGGCCGCAGCGACACGCGAGTAGTCACCGCCATCCTCGCGCGCAGTTACCACACCGCCGAGACTGCTGTTGGCCGACCCAAAATCATATCTGAGACGCGAGACACCAAAGATGGGTGAGCTCGTCTGGTTCCATGAGTAAAGCTTGTCGTCGCCGGCAACGATGGCCGCGATGTTCAATCCACCAATTCTTCCGGTGAGCTTGGCGCCGGCGGTCGGCGCGACGATCTGTCGAGTGTAGATCAGTTGGTTCGGTGAATCGAACAACTCGAGGCCGTCGAGAAAGAACGGACGCTTTTCGGGATAGAAGAGCGCGAACCGCTCATTCAGAAGTACCTGCCCGACATCGGCCTCCACCTGTGAGAAGTCGGGGTTGATGGTGCCGTTCAGTGTAAGGTTCTGACGAATTCCCCAGCGTATGTCGCCGCCCAGCTCGCCCTTCTTGAGATAATCAGTTCCATTGCCGGTTGTCGGGGAACGATCCGCATGCGCCGTCATCGTCGGCGTCGCTTCGAGCACCAGTCCGCGCTTCAGGTCGCGTAGTCCGTCGAGCGAGCCCGATTGCGCCAGGAAGTTCGAGTTGGCCCGAACGGCCGGCGCCCAGGTGTCCTGAAATCCGGAGTGCTGGACGCGACGCAGCACGTGGATCCCCCAGCTCTGAATGTTCGCGTCCTGATAGCGAAGGCTCTTGAAGGGTATCCGCATTTCCACTTCGTAACCGCCCTCGACCAGGCGTCCCTTCGATTCGAAGAAATAATCCGGATTGAGATCGACGCTGCCTTCGAGCGGATTGATTGTACGAAACCCTCCGCCAGTCGCGGATGGACCACCGGCGCCGCCGGCGAATTGGGCGCTTCGGGTTCCGTCCTGCTGCACTCCATAGGGATTGACGCCGAACAGAAACGAGATCTGGCGCGAGTTGTCGGTGTCGAGGAGGATCTGCACTTGATCCTCGCTGTCGATGTTGTCGCGATTGGCGTGGGTTGCTCGAACGACGTTCCCGTGGATCTCGCGCGCGCGGATTCCGAAGTAAATCGCGTCGCTCGCGTACCAGACCAATACCTCCGTCGGCTCGATTGCTGGCAGTCCGTCCACTGGTTGATACTGCGAGAATCCCGTGAGCCGTGCCGCTCGACGCCAAACCGGCTCGTCGAGATTGCCATCGATAGTGACAACGGTATCGATGCGCGGGATATCGACGTGCACCCGTTTTGCCCGCCCGTCGTATACCGACGAGTCCTGAAGCAGAGCGACAGCGGCGAGGAACGTCAGCAATGGTTCATACCGACTGCTTGCGTCCGGCGAAAACCAGCACTGCACCGATGACGATTGCTGCGACGCCAACAACAGGTGTGACCATACCCCGCTCCTGTGCGGTGACCTTGAGCGGGCCGACTTCTACTTCATTCCGACTTTTCGTGTACGGGATGCCGCGCATCGCCACGACGATGATCCCGCCCACGATCAGAAGAACTCCAATCCAGCCGAGGACCTTCATGCAGCCTCCAGAATCAGGATCACATATGCTGGGCAGCCCGATCGCTCTCGGCAAGACACGTCATGCATGAATCGGCTACTCGCACTCACGACACAGTCCCGGCATTTTGAGTGTGGCACCATACGAGAGACTTGATGCGCGACATCCGCGTGGCGACGGTCCAGTTTCAGCACGCTCCGGGCGACAAAGACTACAATCTCGGACGGATTCGGCACTTCGTCGTCGAAGCCGCCCGATCCCGGGCGGAGATTATTGCCTTTTCCGAGATGTGCATCACCGGCTACTGGCACGTGCGGAAACTATCGCGTGAAGAAGTCGAGGCCCTCGCCGAGTCCGTTCCCAGCGGCCCATCTACCCAGGAGCTGCTCGCTCTTTCGAAGAAACACGGGATGACGATCGGGGCTGGGCTCATCGAACGGGGCGAAGACGGGAAGCTGTATAACGCTTACGTCGTGGCGATGCCCGATGGCCAGTGGGCCGTTCATCGTAAGCTTCACGTTTTCGTGAGCGAATTCATCTCGGAGGGGGACCGCTATACCGTCTTCGACACTCCCCACGGCTGCCGGGTCGGCGTGCTGATCTGCTACGACAACAACATCGTCGAGAACGCGCGCGCCACCGCGCTACTCGGCGCCGAGATCCTTCTTGCTCCGCACCAGACCGGCGGCTGCAATTCGGTGAGTCCGAAAGCGATGAAGCCGATCGATCCCGCCATCTGGGCGAAACGGGATCAAGATCCCGCAGCAATCCGCGCGGAGCTTTGCGGCCCCAAGGGACGCGGCTGGTTGATGCGCTGGCTGCCGAGCCGCGCCCACGACAACGGCATGTTCCTGGTGTTCAGCAACGGCATCGGTCCCGATGACGACGAGATTCGCACCGGCAACGCGATGGTGCTCGATCCTTACGGAGAGGTGATCGCCGAGACGAGCGCGGCGAAGGATGATATGGTGGTGGCGGATCTCGACGCTTCACTTCTTCCGACATCATCGGGGCGCCGGTGGCTGCGTGCGAGACGCCCGGAGCTCTACGGGTCTCTCGCCGTCCGCACTGGTCAGGAGCGAGACACACGTGAGGTCCGATTTGGGAAGTAACCCCGGCAACCATCGTACAGAGCGCGGACACTAACGAGGCATGAAGCGACTTACGATCCTGCTGCTCTCCATTGCGGGCGCGTCAGGTAGGACCCAGCAGACGCCGCCCAACCCTCGGCCTGCCCCGATTTCCCAGGACGAGCTGGTACGCCGACTTACTGTATCACTCGACAGTCTTTCCAGGATCGATGAGTTCTCCGGCGTTACCGTCCTCGCCAAGGGCGGTGTGCCCGTTTTTCAGATGGCGTACGGATTGGCTGACAGAGAACGCGGTATCCGCAACAACGTCGCAACTGCGTTCAACCTCGGCTCGATCAACAAAGTGTTCACTCAGATCGCGATCATGCAGCTCGCAGCTGCCAGCAAGCTCGCGCTCGATTCCACGCTGTCGAAGTACTGGTCCGACTATCCAAATCAGGAAGTCGCGCGCAAAATCACGATTCGCCAGCTGCTGCGCCACACTTCAGGGCTCGGCGGAAATATTTTCGCCGCCCCAGCGAGTGGAAAGCGCAATGACATCCGCAGCCTGCGCGACTATCTGCCGCTGTTCGTAAATCAGCCACTCCAGTTCGAGCCCGGGACGAAGACGGAGTATTCGAACGCGGGCTACGTCGTCCTCGGACTGCTGGTCGAAAGGCTGTCCCGACAGAACTATTACGCCTACGTGAAGGAGCACGTCTTCGATCCTGCTGCCATGACGCGAACCGGCTCGTTTCACGTCGACTCGCTTCCGCCGAACACCGCCGTGGGATATACCCACGGCTTTGAAAGCGACAAGCCAGCCAGTGCGTCCCTCCATCCGAACCGCGATGATCTGCCCGGACGCGGCAGTTCGGCCGGTGGTGGTTACTCCACCGCAGAGGACCTTCTCAAGTTTCTGACGGCATTGCGAGCGCGGCGAATTGGCAATGGACCTCCGGCCGGCCTCGGAATCGCTGGTGGCTCGGGCGGGATGAACGCCGTCGTCGAAGGCGATCTACCTGGAGGCTACGATCTCGTAGTACTGGCCAATCTCGATCCGCCCGCCGCTCAGCGCGTTGCGCGACTCGCCAGAGAGTGGCTGGGAGTCGCGGACTAGATCAGCGCCCGCGACGACGTCGACGGGAATGCCGACCTGGTGACGGGGATCCGGGTTTCCCGCCGTGATGTCTGCTGTCTCCGGCATCGCGTTTGCCGCCGTCGTGGTTGCTTGTTCCACCAGCGCGATTTGCTCCTGGGGGCCGATTCTGTTTGGCTTTTGCCCGCCCCCGCTCTTCCGCTTTCCGCGCACGAATGGCGGCGATGCGATCCTTGATCGGAACCTCGAGACGCCCCTCGGGCCGAGCGTTGTAGTCGAAGTCTGGAAGCGTGATCTGAGGAAGCCGCTTCCCGATCGCTTTTTCTATTGCCTGCAGGTCGCCACGCTCGTCCGGCGCTACGAATGTGAACGCCTCGCCAATCTCACCTGCGCGGGCGGTCCGCCCAACCCTGTGGATGTAATCATCAGGAGCCTGGGGCACGTCGAAGTTGACAACGTGGCCCAGCGCTTCGATGTCGATCCCGCGCGCGGCGATGTCGGTGGCCACCAGAACCTTGTACTGGCCATTCTTGAATCCGGCAAGCGCGGCGGTGCGCTGGGCCTGCGACCGGTTGCCGTGAATTCGCTCCGCCTTGACGCCGCGCTTCACCAATTGCTCGGCGAGTCGGTTGGCTCGGTGCTTGGTGCGCGTGAACACCAGCGCCTGCGACATCTCTCCGCGCTCGAGAAGAGCCAGCAACAAGTCTTTCTTCAAATCCTGAACAACCGGATACACCGCCTGGGTGATTCCCGTCGCCGGAAGCGAGCGCCGGCCAAGATCGATGAACAACGGATTCCGCAACATGTCCCGCGTGAGCGCGACAATCGGCGGGGGCATCGTCGCGCTGAACAACAACGTCTGCCGCTTCGTCGGCACGAGCTTCAGGATCCGCTTGATGTCCGGCAGGAACCCCATGTCGAGCATCCGGTCAGCTTCGTCGAGAACGAGAAATTCCACGTTCTTGAGACTCGCATATGGCGCGTTGAGATGATCGAGCAACCGTCCCGGCGTTGCCACCAGAACGTCAACGCCGGCGCGCATCGCGTGTTCCTGCGGGGCCATCCCGACGCCGCCGTAAATAGCCGCTGCCGTCACTGGCGTGTGCACGGCCATCGCGTCGAGCGCCGAGAGAATCTGCGCCGCAAGTTCGCGAGTAGGCGTCAACACCAGCGCGCGGGTTTTGCCACGCGGGCTCGCAATGAGATGGTTGAGAATAGGAAGCAGGAAGGCAGCGGTTTTCCCGCTGCCGGTCATGGCGCAAGCGAGGATGTCGCGTCCCTCCAGCGCCGCCGGAATCGACTCGGCTTGAATTGGGGTCGGACGCTGAAAGCCGAGTTCCTTGAGTCCCTTTTGAAGGCTGGGATGAAGCTTTAATGAAGTGAACGGCAGATAGTTACGGAATGAGGGTCGCTGGCCGTCGCCAGATCTATTATCGGCGAACCAGCTTCTTGTAAGCTATTCGGTGAGGCTGATCGGCGTCTGGGCCTTTCCGCTTCTTGAGATCTTCGATGTAGCTCTGATAGTTACCCTCGAACCACACCGTCTCGGAATTCCCCTCAAAGGCCAGTATGTGTGTAGCGATACGGTCGAGGAACCACCGGTCGTGTGTGATCACAACAGCACACCCCGGAAAATCCACCAGCGCTTCCTCCAAAGCACGCAGAGTGTCGACGTCCAGGTCATTCGTCGGCTCGTCGAGGAGCAGCAGATTGCCTCCGGACTTCAAGAGCTTGGACAGGTGTAGGCGATTTCTCTCTCCACCCGAGAGATCTCCCACTTTTTTCTGCTGATCTGCTCCCTTGAAGTTGAGCTGCGCCAGATAAGCGCGCGTCTGCATCTCGCGCTTGCCAACCATGATGATGTCGCTGCCTTCGCTCACTTCCTTGTAGACGGTGTTGGCGTTGTTCAGCTCACGCGACTGATCGACGTAAGCGAGCTGCACTGTGTCGCCAACCACCAGTTAGCCGCCGTCTGCCTTCTCTTTGCCGACGATCATCCTGAACAGCGTCGTCTTGCCGGCGCCGTTGGGTCCGATGATGCCGACGATTCCTCCGCGCGGTAGCGAGAAGGACAGATCGTCGAACAGCACTTTGTCGCCGTACGCCT
>JBJMOT010000067.1:0-9428 GCA_045803585.1 Gemmatimonadaceae bacterium | reverse complement strand
GCTCGAGTCCTGCCAGCAGCTCACGAGGAAACCGCCGTCGCTCATGGGTTCGATTCCGTCAAAACGTCCTTTGCCACTTGCCAGAATCACACGAGTCGAGTCCGACGGATGCAGCGCGTACACTTCGCTGTGAAAAGTGTCGAATGAGACGACCACCCAACGTTTCTGCGTTGGATCCCAGGTGACTCCATTCGGGCGCCCGAGCACGTTCCCATGGGCGACGACATTTATTGCGCGGTTGGCACCGATCGAAAAGACCTTGTCTCCCCCGACGTAGACGACACCAATCTCGCTCATGATAATGCCGGTGTCGGTGACGTAGATCGTGCCATCGGGCGCGACCGCGACGTCGTTCAGCAGCACGGCGCCATGTGGTTTGAGGTCGATCTCACCGATCGGCTTTCCTGTCGAGCGGGAGAACGCGCGCAAGATGTCGATATCGGCCACCCACAGCGTGTCTCCGTGAATGGCGAGGCCTTTCGGACCGTCGAGATGCACTCCGTTTTTTCCGGATACAGCGAATAGCGTGTCGTTACCAAGCTCGCGCGCGTCGATCTTGACTATGTAGCCGTTGTTGTCCTTCCTGGATCCGGGACCGTTCATTACCGAGACGTAATAGACGTCCTCATCGGGCGAATACCGGATTGATTCCGGCCCATACAATCCCTGAACGACGCCGACCCGATGTGCCGCGTTCTCTACACTGTCGGTTGGATAACGACGCACTTTCTCGGCGACGAACGCGGTGCTCTGGCGATCGCACGCGCTGGCAGCGAGCGTAAGGACGACAATAGTGACGATGGTGCGGGCAGGATTAACGGACATTTCGCGGGATCCGACGAGTTATGCGCTAACATCGCTAAGGGCGTGCCGTACCGCGCGCGAAGAGCGGAATTTCGGTCTCCGCACCGAGATGCCTTATGGCGCCGCAACGCCTAAAGCTTACACAGCCCCCCATACGTCTCCGGCCGCCGATCTCGGAAAAACTGCCACACATTTCGAACTTCGCGAATCTTGTCGAGATCCAGCTCGGCGGTGATCAGCTCGTCTCGATCTCGCGATGCCTGAGCGATTACCTGACCTCGGGGATCGCAAAAGTAGCTCTGACCGTAGAACTCGCCGATGTTCCACGGCTGCTCGAAACCGACGCGATTTATGGCCCCGACGAAGAATGCGTTTGCCACCGCGTGAGCCGGCTGCTCGAGCTTCCACAGGTATTCCGACAGTCCTGCCACAGTCGCGGACGGATTGAACACGATCTCGGCGCCGTTCAGCCCGAGCTCGCGCGCACCTTCGGGGAAATGCCTGTCGTAACAGATGTAGACTCCGATATCGGCGTACTGGGTCTTGAAGACCGGATATCCGAGGTTGCCCGGCTTGAAGTAGAATTTCTCCCAAAAGCCCGGCGCGGTGTGGGGAATGTGGCTTTTTCGATACTTCCCCAGATACGTACCATCTGCGTCGATGACGGCAGCCGTGTTGTAGTAGACGCCCGTCTCCTCTTCCTCATAGATCGGTACGACGATCGCCATCGAGTGCTTCTTCGCTACCTCCTGCATCAAGCGAGTGGTAGGGCCGTCAGGGATTTTTTCCGTCGCGTTGTACCACTTCGTATTCTGTTCCGCGCAGAAGTACGGGCCCGTAAAGATCTCCTGCATGCAGACGATCTTTACGTCCTCCCTCCCTGCCTGCTCGAGAAACTTCAGATGCTTCTCGATGTTGGCTTCGCGAATTTTTTCGAGCGGCGCGTCAGTGGGGCCGGCATGGCTGGCCTGGATCAAACCGCACTTCACGACACGAGCCATTCAATTCTCCCTATGGTTTCGCAGAGGGCGCTGCAACGCTTTCGCCGCGCATCAGCAGCCAGTAGATGGTGAAACTCAAAGCGAAGGTGACGAACCACGCGTAGGTGTAAATCCGGTCGAACAGGTTCGCATTGGCTACAACTCCGCCCGGCGTCGACACTGCCCGGATGAACCCGGGAACGACCGGGAGAATCGCCAGCACCAGCGCGACCACCGCCCGCGGGTTGATGCCGTTGCTGTAGCTGTATCTCCCGCGAACTCTGAACAAGTCGTCTACGGCGAGCTGCTGGCGTCTGATCACCCAGTAATCGGCGATCAGAATTCCACCGAGCGCACCCATCAAGCTCGAATATCCAAGCAGCCAGGTGAAAATGTACGCGGCGGCGTCAGAGTAGAGTCTCCACGGCATCATGATTATGCCGAGCACTGCGGTGAGGAGCCCGCCGGTGACGTAACTGATTCGCCGTGGGCTGAGATTGGAGAAGTCGTTCGAAGGCGACACTACATTGGCGGCCATGTTGGTCGTCAGCTGCGCCGCGAGCACTACAAGAGCCGCAAAGATGATAACCGGAGCGCGGCCGATTCGACTCACGAGAACGACCGGATCCCATATGGCCTGGCCGAAAATGACTATCGTCGCGCTCGTGACAGCGACACCGATAAAAGCAAAGGCAGTCATCGTCGTCGGAAGGCCGATCGCCTGACCCAGTACCTGCGAGCGTTGGCTTTTCGCGTAGCGAGTGAAGTCTGGAATGTTGAGACTGAGGGTTGCCCAATAGCCGACATTCGCCGTAAGCGCGGCAGGGAACAGCGACCAGAATAATCCATGACCCTTCTGAAGTTTCTGCGACTCGGTCAGGATGTTGCCGAGTCCACCGCCATTCCGGACTGCCCACAGCAGAAGGAGTGCTCCGCCGCCGAGCAGCAAAGGCGCGGACCAGCTCTCGAGGATTTTGATTCCTTCCGTTCCCTTGAGAATGATTGCGACCTGAATCGCCCAGAAGATTGCGAATGCGATCGCCGTGCTGCCTGGCAGCGTGTTCCATCCCGGCCAAGCCGCCTTGAAAAGCGCGTCGAGCGCAAGCGCTCCGATCCAGGTTTGAATTCCGAACCAACCGCAGGCCACGATCGCTCTCAGAATGGCGGCGATGTTGGCGCCGCGCACACCAAAGCTCGCTCGGCAAAGGACGGGAAACGAAATCCCGTATTTCGTTCCGGCGTGGGCGTTGAGGATCATCGGGACGAGCACGATCACATTGCCGAGGAGAATCGTCATCATCGCCTGCCACCACGTCATGCCCTGCTCCATCAATCCCGAAGCGAGGGTGTAGGTGGTGATGACGACGCTCATCCCGATCCAGAGCGCGGCAATGTTGTAAGTGGACCAGGTGCGGCGCGACGGGTCGGTTGGCGCCAGGTCCGGATTCCAGAGCGGGCTGCTGCGAATATCGTCGGGCGCGTCGGCAGTTGCCGCGTAGCTCCTGTCCGTCGCGACCGCGGTCACGATGCGAGGCCGGCGGTCCTACGCGACAACCACTGGCCGCGACCTTCCTTGCCCACGACGCAATAGTCGTCGACGATCACGTCTCCTCGCGACAGCGTTGTGCGCGCAAATCCAGCCAACTCCCATCCTTCGTATGGCGACCAGTCCGCGTTGGTCTCCATGGAGGCCGGATCGACGGTGTGTTTCATGTCCGGATGAATAATCGCGATGTCAGCGTCGGCGCCAACCTGGATGGCGCCCTTCTTCGGGTACAGCCCCATGATCTTCGCCGGATTGGTCGAGAGCTTGGTGCACATCTCCTCGAGCGAGATTCTGCCGCCAAGCACACCATGGGTGTAGGTGAGCGGCATCAGCGTCTCCAGACCCGGCATCCCCATGGGAATCTTGGTCCAATCACCTTGCCACATCGCTTTCTGCTCGCGGTTGAACGTGCAAGTGTCTGTTGAAACGACCGACACTTCACCGCTCTTCAACCCGCGCCACAGACGCTCGACGTCCTTCGGTTTCTTAAGCTGCGGACAACAGGCGTACAGGTGCCCGTCCTCGCGATCGAACACCGAGTCATCGAGCACAAGGTACTGGACGCAAGTCTCGGCTAGAACGGGAACGCCGCGGGCCTGAGCGGCGCGAATGATGTCCGCTCCCTCGCCGGTCGACATGTGAACGATGTAAAGCTGACCACCGGTGGCTTCGCACCATTGCACGGCGCGCTGGATCGCTTCCGCCTCGATGAAATTCGGACGCGTTATCCGGTGCAGCCTCGCGCCGTACTTCGTCATCATCTCGGGTGTATGGTGACGTGCGATCAGCTCGTCGAGCACCCGCGCCGATTCCGCGTGCACCAGCAGCATCGTTCCGTATTCCTTCATCTTCTCGAGCGTACCGAACATGGCGCGGTCATCGGACTGCCAGCCTTCCGATTCATAGATCATGAATTCCTTGAACGTCGTGAAGCCGCGATCGACCATGCCCTTGATCTGATCCTTGTGCTCGTTCCAGCGGGTGATGCAGATGTGGAAGGTGTAGTCGATCAGCGACTTGCCTTCCGCTTTTTTCATCCAGTTGTCAGCGGCCTGGTCGAGTGATTCGCCCGCGTAGGGAATCGCGAAATCGATGAGGGTCGTGACGCCGCCACGCGCGCCAGCTCTCGTTCCCGTCCGGTAATCATCCGCGGAGACTGCACCCATGAACGGCAGCTCGAGGTGCACATGGACGTCGAGGACGCCAGGAATGACGTGATGGCCCTTCGCGTCGATGATTTTGGTCGACTTGTCGCCGTCCAGGCTCGCCCCAAGCGCGCTGATCTTCTCGCCCGTTATGCCGACATCACCGATGAAAGCGCCGGCGGGAGTGACGACGTTGCCGCCTTTGATGATTCGATCGAATGCCACCGGTCGATTGCTCCTTTGGTTTGACTAGTTCGCCGCGGTGGCGAGCGCGCGGTTCAGAACATCCAGCGTGAAGTCAACGTCCTCTGCCGTGATGCACATCGGCGGCTTGATGCGAAGGACATTGCCGTCGAGACCGCCCTTCCCTACCAACACTCCCATCTCGCGCGCGGCTTCGAGAAGGGCCAGCGTCTCCTGCTTCGCAGGCTGTTTGGTGTTTCGGTCGCGCACCAGCTCTACACCCAGCATCAGTCCCATCCCGCGAACATCGCCGATAAGTGAGTGCCGCTCCGCCAGTTTTTTCAAACCATCCTTTAATTTTTTTCCGAGAACCTTCGAGTTCTGCTGCAGCCCGTCCTCGTCGATGACGTCGAGGACAGCGAGGCCAGCCGCCATGCAAACCGGATTTCCACCGAAAGTATTGAAGTGAATTCGCTGGGTCATCGCTTGCGCGATCTCCATGCGAGTCGTGACCGCGCCCAGTGGCACGCCATTGCCAATGCCCTTGGCCATTGTCACGAAGTCGGGGACGACATCGAAGTTCTCGAATCCCCAGTAGTGATTGCCGGTGCGCCCGAAGCCTGTCTGCACCTCGTCGGCGATGCAAAGTCCGCCGTTCTCCCGAACGATCTTGTAGGCTTCGCTCAGGTAATTCCGCGCGCCATGGGTCGCGCCACCGACACCCTGGATCGGCTCCGCGATGAAAGCGGCGACCCTTCCCGGCGTCGAGTAGCGAATCGTCTCCAGGATCTCGGATGCACTTTTCGTTGCGATCTCTTCAGGCGTCCCGCTGAATGCACTGCGATAAGGATCCGGACTGGCGACGTGGTGGATCCCGAACGCGCTGGGAATTGGATACTTCCACGTGTTGTGCGACGTCAGGCCCATCGAGCTCGGGCTGCCACCATGGTAGCCGTTCCGGAGCGCGATAACATCGGTATTGCCCGTATATAGCCGCGCCATAGTTACGGCGAGATCATTGGCTTCGCTGCCGTCGTTCACGAAGTATGTGACGTCGAGACCTTTCGGCATCTTCGATGCGAGCTTCTTTGCGAGAAGTGGCATGTTCGGGTGCAGATAAATCGTCGTCGCGTGCTGGAGTGTCTCGACCTGCTGTTGAATCGCCGAGACGATCTTTGGATGGCAATGCCCGCAGGACACCGTCACGATTCCGGCGAACATGTCGAGGTAGCGTTTGCCTGTCTCGTCGAACAGCCACTGCATGTGGCCTTCGACGATCATCAAAGGCTCACCGTAGAGCGTGAAGATCGCCGGGTTGGTATACTGACGACGAATTTTCAGGAGCTCTTCACGCGAAGGACCTACATAGGCGCGCGGCACGTGATCCGTCGGCGGCATTTTCGGCAGCGGCCCTGAACGGGTGGAGGTGGCGGCTTTCCGCGTTTCAGACTTGGCCGGCATTGGTGTGGGCGTGGCGGTCACGATCTAGGCCCGCACTGATGTCTCAGGCTGCGGTGCGGCATAACCCTCGACCGTTTCGTAGCCCGAGTGATAGTCTGCCGCATCCGGACGGCGAATCTCCGACTGCGAGACGATCCTGTCGCGCCGGATTCCCCTGAAGTCTTCGACGTTCTTGTATCCATCCTTTGCATGCTCTTCTATGAACCGATCGAGGCCGGCCAGCAGCTTCTTCACCACATTTGGCCCAACTGCCTGATCGAGCATCGCAGCGGTACATACCTGCACCGTTCCGCAACCGAGCAGGAAATACGAGAGAGCCTGTTTGAAGTCCGATATTCCACCGATACCAGAGAAGCTTTTCTCCGGGAACGCCTTTGTCAGCTGCGCCATTTTGGCGAGCGACAGCGGTAGAATCGCGGGACCGCCCAGTCCGCCGCTGGAGACGAAGCCATCGACATTGATCTCGAACTCCATGGTCTCAGGATCGATGAGCGGTATCGACGGAAAAGTATTGGACGAGACGATGGCGTCTGCGCCCCCACGAAAACACGCTGCTGCCTCGACGACGATATCAGCCGTCGCCGGCGTCAGTTTGCACCACACCGGAACCTTCGCGACCTCCTTCACCGCTTCAGTTACCACTGAGCAAAGACCCTGATCCTTACCGATGTTGGATCCCATGTCGCGCCGGTCCATGTGGGGACACGAGAAGTTGAGCTCGAGGCCATCGGCTCCTTCGCCCTGCGCTGTCTCCGCGAGCTCCTGCCAATGTTTCAGCTCCTTGTCGTTGCCAGAGCCGGCCATGATCGATGCGATGAGCACTTTGTTCGGAAAATTCTCCTTGATGCGGCGGATGCGGGGCGCCCACCACTCCAGAGTCTTGTCGGAGATCAGCTCCCAGTTCCACGACGAATGCAAGGCCGCGCCCGCCCGTTTTTTCATGGAAACGTTGGCGTCTTCGGGGCTGGTGCGCATGAACTTCGCTTTCGCACCGTACACGTTCACTACGGGATGTAGTCCGATCGTCTTCGTTACGACCCCGCCCCACCCGGCCTCGAACGCGCGCATGATGTTCGATTCCGATTCGGTGGGCGGAGCCGACGAAAGCAGAAAGGGATTCTCGAACTGAATTCCGGTGAAGCTTACCGAACGATCAGCCATACGTCCCCCAATAGTTGCATACGTACCGCGAAAAGCGTTTGCACCGTCACGACATCCAGTTGGTGCCCGCTTCCTTGTTCCATTTGGTTGTCATCTTCTTGGACTGCGTCCAGAATTCGATCGAACCCCGTCCGGTGATGTCTCCAACGCCAAACTTCGAGTCGTTCCAGCCACCGAACGAGAAGGGCTCGCGTGGGACCGGCACTCCAACATTCACACCGACCATACCCGCGCTGGCGTGCTCCATCACGTATCGTGCAGTGCCGCCACTCTCAGTGAACACCGAAGCCGCGTTCCCATAGGGCGAGGAGTTCTCGACCTTGAGCGCCTCGTCGACATCCTTCGCGCGGACGATCACCAGCACCGGACCGAAAACTTCGTCCTGCGCGATGCGCATGTCCGGCGTCACATTGTCGATGATGGTGGGTCCGATGAAGAAGCCATTTTCCCTGCCCTTCACCGTTGCTTTCCGACCGTCGACCAGCACCTTCGCCCCTGCGGCCTCGGCTTCCCCGATGTACTTCTCGATGCGCTCCTTAGCCGCAGCCGAGATTACGGGTCCGATATCTCTGCCGGGAATGATCTTCCTCGCTGCCTCCACCATCTTCTGAATGATGTGATCCGTCTTGCCCACCGCGACCATCACCGATGCCGCCATGCATCTTTGCCCCGCGCACCCTGACATAGAGGCCACGACATTCGTAGCCGTCATCTCCTGCTCGGCGTCGGGCATTACGATGAGATGATTCTTGGCGCCGCCGAGGGCGAGACACCGTTTAAGCGTCGCGGTCGATCGACGATAGACAATTTTGGCGGTTTTCGTCGAGCCGACGAAACTCACCGCCGCAATTCCCGGGTGATCGCAGATTGCTTCCACCGCTTCCCGGCCGCCGTTGACGATCTGCAGCACACCCTCCGGCAAGCCAGCTTCCTTCAGGAGCTCGGCGATTCTGCCGGCGCTCAACGGAACGAGCTCCGAAGGTTTGAGAACCATGCAATTGCCGAGTGCGATCGCATTGGGAATCGACCAGTTCGGCACCATGTTCGGAAAGTTGAACGGCGTGATCGCAGCGACGACGCCGAGTGGATAGCGCTCGATCCTGCACTCGACACCGCGGCTCACCTCGAGAACTTCGCCGGGGGCGATTTGCGGAAGCGAGCACGCAAACTCACACAGCTCTGCGGATTTCAGAACTTCCGCGCGGGCTTCCGATGCGACTTTGCCGTTCTCCTCGGTGATGAGGGCGGCGAGCTCGTCGATGTTCCTCTCGAGCAGTGTCTTGTACCGGAAGAAAACCTGGACACGCTCTTTGATCGGCATCGCCGACCAGCCGGGAAAGGCGCGCTGCGCGCCGGCGACGGCGGAGTCGACATCGTCCTGGGTCGACAAAGGGACGCGCGAGATGACGCTGCCATCGCTCGGGTTGTGAACTTCCAGAAAATCCCGGTCGATGCCTACAAACGAGCCGCTCAGATAATTGCGGACTTCGGGATACTTCAACTCGCCTCCCGCTGGTCAGGGCGCCGCTGAGGTATGGAGTCGCAGGGCCCAACCGATGAAACGGACGCCACTTACCTCACCTGCGAAGATGCGTTTGGTACACAAACGTCGCAAGCGGAAATCCGGCACAGCTTGCCACGTGTGGCGGCACGAACCATGATGCAGAGTGTCTGGCCGCGCCTGTTAGAACTGAAACCGGAACCGTCATGACCGAACCATTCGCGACTGCTGAGCAGCCGCACGAAATACGTCCACCTGTCGATCACGGCATGTCGATCGGAAAGGCCGCGGTAATCGCCGCGGTCTCCGGCGTCGTCGTGATCTTTTCTTTATATGGTGTAGTCAAAGGCCAGATGTCGGCGGGAATGACTCGAGTACTGGCCGTCCTCTCGCTTCTTTCGCTGGCAGCGCTCGCCTATGGCCTTATCGAGTTGGCGCTGGCCGTGATTGCAACGACGGCCGAACGCCGGAGGCAGGCGCGAGAGGTTTCGGAGCGCAGGAAGGGAGATCGCGCCCGCAAACCAACCCCGCATTAAAACAAAAGCCCCGCTGCCAGAGCGGGGCTGTTCTTACTCGTGCCTTCAGTCTACCAGCGGTAGTGCGCGAACGCCTTGTTGGCCTCGGCCATCCGGTGGGTGTCTTCCTTT
>JBJMOT010000066.1:0-9406 GCA_045803585.1 Gemmatimonadaceae bacterium | reverse complement strand
GAGTTCCTTGTCCGGTACGCCGAGCAGAACGGCAAAGCTCTGAGCGGGTTCGACGATGCTGCCTGGGAGTGGATTCTTTCCTACAACTGGCCAGGCAACGTGCGTGAGTTGAAGAACGCGGTCGAGCGTGCGGTGATCATGAGTCGTGGCGACAAGATCAAGGCATCCGACATCATGCCCCGCCACCTGCAGCGCACGGGCGAATTCTCGGCGGCGATAACCGTTCCGCCCGGGGCGACCCTCGCTGACACTCGGCGCCAGCTCGTGTTGCGCGCTTTTGCCTCGACCAATGGCGACTACGCGCGAACTGCGACGATTGTGGGCATGACTGCCGCCGACGTTCGCGCGGAGATTGCATCCCTCTTGAACGGCGGCGGGAGGACCGGCGAACCTATGGCCGCTCCTGCGATCAACGGTGCCCAGCGTCCGCCGAAGCCTGCTGACGCCCCGCCGGCAGTCGCAAAAGCGAGCAAGGCTCCAGTTAAAGCGTCCGCGGCATCCCCGAAATCGAAGGGGAAGAAACGGTAGAGAAGCGCCTCCGCTGGCATGCGAAGGCAAGCAGGTGAATCGGACAGAAAGCGGTGATCGCGGCAGGTCTATAACCTGGGGGCGAACAAGTCATGAGGTGGAGGACGAGCATGGACGAGAACGATTGGTACGATGAGGACGACGACTACTCCCCGGCCCCGTATGTCGTCATCGAAAAGGGCGAGATCGGAATCGGCCCCTTTCTGCTTGGCATTGCTCTAGGCGCGGGAGCGGCGCTCCTTTTCGCGCCGCAGAGTGGACAGGAAACTCGTAACGGGATCGCGCGCAGTGCGCGCCGTGCGCAGGGGGCCGCCCAGGATTTCGTCGAAGACATGAGCGAGACGGTCTCCGACAAATTCAGGGATGTACGCGCGTCCGTTGAGGAGCGCATCGAGGCAACGCTGGATGCAGTCGACGACCGGAAGCGTCGGGTCACCACTGCATTCCATGCGGGAAGGGCGGCGGCGCGTGACGCACGGGGAGAGCTGGAGCAGCGCATCGCCGATACTAAAGCGGCGTACAAAGACAGCTAGTGCCGCAGCGCGGGCTCGCGGCCCGGCTCGGTTGGCTGCTTCGCGACTATGCGAAGCGTGTCTGGGACAACAGCGGCGAAGATAACGTGTTCTTTCTGGCGGGCGGGATTGCGTTCAATATCCTCCTCGCCGCTGTCCCGTTCTTTCTGCTGCTGGCGACAGGTCTAGTTTATCTGCTCAACCAGTCGCCCGATACGACATCGGCCGAAGTCCTGACTATCGTCGACAAATTTCTTCCGCCCCATCCACCGGGCGATTCCGGACCAGCGGCCAGCATCCTCAATGAGGTTATCAAGCGCAGTGGATCCCTCGGGATCTACAGCGCCGTTGGCTTCATCTGGTTTTCGACCCGTCTCTTCGGATCGCTGCGCACGGTACTGGCGGCGATTTTTGACATCGACACCGATCGCGGTATCATTGCCGGCAAGATCTTCGACATCGAGATGACTCTCGTTTCGAGCCTGCTCCTCGTGGCCTACACAGCCTTGAGCGCATACTTGGCCCTCGCCACGACCCACGGAGTAGTGGTGCTGGCAGACCTCGGGCTGAGGAAGGAGCTGATGAGTCAGGTGAAGTACAACTTCGGTCAGCTGCTGGCGTTCTCCTTCATCGCGACGATGTTCTTTTCCCTGTACAAGTTTCTGCCGCACCGGAAGATTCGCTGGAGGACGGCGCTGATCGCAGCATTGTTCACCAGCGTAATGCTGGAAGTCGCCAAACGTGCGTTTTCAGCGTACGTGCGATCATTCAATCCGGGGTCGTTTTATAGCGGCACGGTCGCTGCATTGGTTTTGGTCGTTATCTGGGTCTACTACGCCTCCTTTCTCTTCATCATCGGGGGCGAAGTGGCGCAGGTTTACGAGCTTCGCCGCGTGCGGAAAATGCAGCGCGAAGCGTTCGAGGACTGAAGGTTTCCGATTTCGCCGGGTCTTCCGGCCAACCACTTTTGGAGGGAGGCGTCTCGTGCGCAAGTTCGCAGCAGTAGCGGCCATCATGGCCGTGGTGTCGATCTCAGCTTGCAAGAAGACCGGAGATGGCGAATACCAGGTAGAGAAGCCGGTCGTTGGGACGCAGACCGACACGATCCACACTCCCACCGTCGATGTCGGAACCGACACGGCGAAAGTGACGGTACCGAAGGTCGAGGTGAAGAAGGACACCGCGGCGATCAAGGTGCCGACCGTGAAGGTCAATCCGCCCAAGAAGTAACTTCTTACTTATTGGGCACGGGCGCCGCCCGTTCGCTGCGAAAAGCCCCGCCTGACGGCGGGGCTTTTCTTTTCACTGCCAAGTACGACTACCGGCTGGGGGCCGTGGGCGGAGCGGCCAAGGGCTCCGGGCTTAAGACGCGCTTGATCAACGCGTAAAGCATTTTTCTGACCCGGATTGTCTCCGATATCAGCGAGATGAACTGAGCTTCAGTAATCACCTTCGCTTCGTGAGCGAATATGAGGTGGGATTCCAACTCTGATGCCGAGCTCACGGAAATGCGCAGAAAACGCACAAATTCCTTTTCGCTCGTCTTCCTGCGCCCCTCCGCAATGTTGGCTGGTATAGATAAGGCCGCGGTGAAAATCTGATTTCGTAGTGACGAATATTGACTGGCGCGAATGCACTTGCACGTCCGGTCAACGCTGAGCGAAAGAGCGTGAGCTTTCTGCCACACGTGAAGTTTCTTGAAGTCAGACATACCCTCGATGATTGTCTCTTCAGGGTTTGAAGTGGCATCATTGCGCGTCGAACCGAAGCCCGTAGCCCCCGGCCGCTCCGCTCACGGCCCCCAGCCGGTAGTCGTACTTGGCAGTTAAAAAGGCCTCCTCCCACGACTATATTTCCTTTGCCCCAGGTCCCGGAGGGCGTAAGCCCACTAACTCCGTCAGGACCCCGAAGGTAGCAGCGGCATGCGGTGTCTTTCGTTGCTCCGTAAGGCCTGGGGTACTCCCGCCTCGCAATGTCTCTCGCACTCGCCCGCAAATACCGCCCAAAGAACTTCGCTGACGTCGCCGTCCAGTCGCACGTTTCCAATACGCTGCGCGGCGCCATCGCCAGGGGCCGGGTCGCGCACGGTTATTTGCTCTGTGGGCCGCGCGGCGTCGGCAAAACGACTCTCGCGCGCGTGCTGGCGATGGCGCTCAACTGCGAGAATAAACGGGACGACGGCGAGCCCTGCGGTGAGTGTCTTTCGTGTCAGCGCATCTGGAGCGGCGCCTCCAGTCTCGATGTAGTCGAGATCGACGCCGCGTCGAATCGCGGAGTCGACGACGCCCGTGATCTGCGCGAGCGCGCCATGTACGCTCCTTCAGGCGCCGATCGCTACAAGGTCTACATCGTCGATGAAGCGCACATGCTCACGCGAGAGGCGTGGAACGCGCTGCTGAAGGTTCTCGAAGAGCCGCCACCGCGAGTCATCTTCGTCTTCGCGACCACCGAGCCGCAGAAGATCGCTCAGGCTGCCGCACCGGTTCTCAGCAGGTTACAACGGTTCGATCTCAAACGCATCGGTCTCGCGGATATTGCACGGCGGCTATCGGCAGTCCTCAGCAACGAAGGCGTCCAGATTGACGAGGATGCGATTGCGACGATTGCCCGCGCCGCGGATGGCTCGATGCGTGACGCGCTTAGCCTCGCCGACCAGGTGATATCCATCGGCGAAGGCCCGATTACCGCCGAGCGCGTACGTGATGCGCTCGGGCTGGTTCCGGAGGATGAATTTCTTCGCATTCTCGATATCATTGCCGGTCATCGCGCCGGTGAAATCTTTGCCGCCGTGACGAAACTGGCCGAGGCCGGCGTCGACTTCGGCGTTTTTCTTACCGGATTCGCCGACATTTTACGCGCTCAGCTCACGGTTGTACTGAACGGCAAGGCTGAAGGAGTTTCGGCTGCGGCGGCCGCGGCGCTCAAGCAACGTAAGGACTCCTTCACCGCGGGCGACTTGCTGCGAATGATCAGCGCGGTCAGCGCGCTCGAGCCGACATTCCGCAAGAGTGCGCAGCAGCAGCTGTTGGTGGAGATGCTCCTCATTCGTATGGCACTTCTCGATCGAACTGTCGTCGTCGAGGATGTGTTCCGGGCGCTCAGCGGCGACACACTCAACGACGATCGCGAGGCGCCTACAGGTTCCGTCCGCTCCCAACCCGCGCAGTCGTCCGTTGCGCGGTCCGCCCCGCGCCCAGCTACGCGGCCCGGCTATCCGCCGCAGCTTGATGCCCCTAACACCGTCCCATCCGAAAAGCCGGCGCCGAAATCGTTGGCCGCTGGGAACGATTCCCAGCTCCGCGAAATGAAGCGCGCAATGGAGACCACGGCACAGGATTCGAACCGAAGCCGGATGACTCCCGAAGCGTTGAAGGAAGAGCGTATTGGCATGCTCCGGCAGAAAGACCCGGCACTCGGCGCAGCAATCGACGAGCTCGACCTCGAGCTGCTCGATTAACTCTCACGATCTGTAACGGCAATGGCTGATTTCACCAAGATCTTCGAGCAGGCGCAGCAGATGCAGGCGCGCATGCAGCAGATGCAATCCGACTTAGAAAAACAAACCGTTACCGCGGCCGCGGGTGGCGGGATGGTCACCGTCGAAGCGGACGGGAAGGGAACCATTACCCGGGTCAAGATCGATCCGAGCGTCGCCGATCCCAAGGATATTGAGATGCTCGAGGACCTGGTGCTCGTCGCAGTCAACGAAGCCCAGAAAAAAGCTGCCGATCTCGCCAAGGACGAGATGGGGAAGCTCACCGGCGGCCTGAACCTCCCTTTTAAACTCCCGTTCTAGAGTGGGAGCAATCGACGATCTGGCCGGCGAGCTATCGAAGCTGCCCGGCATCGGCCGCAAGACGGCGCTTCGACTGACTTACCACCTCCTGAAACAGTCGCCGGACCAATCGAAGCTGCTCGCATCGGCGCTGACGACGCTAGCTGAGAAGGTCCGGCCGTGTCCCCAGTGCTTCAACCTGACAGAGGAGGATTTGTGCTCCATCTGCCGTGACGCGCGCAGGGATACGGCAGTCATCTGCGCAGTAGAAGAAGCGTCCGATATCGGCGCCATCGAGAGGTCCGGCGAGTACCGGGGCGTTTACCACGTCCTCGGCGGGCGCCTTTCCCCGCTGGATGGCATCGGCCCCGAGGATCTCACCATTCCACAACTGGAAGCCCGAGTGTCCGCTGGAGTTGTCCGCGAAGTGATCATCGCCACCAATCCGAGCATCGAAGGTGAGTCGACTGCCTTGTACGTGCAGCGTCGTCTCGCGCGGTACCCGCTGACGGTTTCACGCATTGCGCGGGGATTGCCGGTTGGCGGGGATCTGGAGTACGCGGATGGCGTGACCATTGCCCAGGCGTTGACAGCCAGGAGGGCAATGTCATGAGCAGACAACGCGCATACGTCGCGGTGGGTTTCTTCAGCGGAATGGCCGCAGGTTCACTCGTGTGGAGCAGGATGCAGCGGAATTGCAGGCGAAACCTGTTCTCGGCGAATCCGCTGTTCAGGGTTGCTGCACTTGGCTACCTCCGCGCCCGTCCAACCGTGAATACCGCGCAGCTGCTGCGCGAGTACGTCGCGTGGGAGCGCCGGCCGATTCTGCGCCAGCGCGGCGCGCGGATGCTCAAGCGTCTCGAAGCAACGCTGTGACCGGAGCACGATGACCGCCGGCACGGCAAACTGGTCGTTTACTCAGGACGACTTCACAGCTATAACTGAATCATTGAGCCGCTTCCTCGGCGAGACGAAATCGCGTTGCGCGCTTCTCGTAGACCGATCCGGTCAGCTCGTCACGACGGTCGGCAACGCCCCGGGCCTCGATACCACGGCGTTCGCGACGCTGACCGCGGCGGATTACAGCGCGAATGATCAGTTGGCCAAGCTGGTTGGTGAGAATGATTTTTCAAGCCTGTTCCACCAGGGCGAGAAAGAGTCGATATACGTCGCCGACATAGCGCGGCGGCTGTTGTTGGTCATAATCTTCGATTCCCGCACGACCGTTGGTCTCGTCCGTTTACGCATGAAGGATGAGGTCGAGGAGTTGACGCTGCTTATTGATCGTGTATTCTCACGCGGTCGCAGTGGCGCCGCACCCGAGCATTTGCTGAAGGGCGCGGATGACGAAATCGACAAACTGTTCAACTGGTGAGGAAAGACTAGACAGTGTCGATGATCAACTACGCCTCGCGCGAGATCAACTGTAAGATCGTTTACTATGGTCCCGGGCTCGGCGGAAAAACGACGAATCTCGAGCACGTTTACGGCAAGGTTAAGCCGGAGACGCGAGGAAAGCTCATCTCACTGGCAACAGAAACCGAACGAACGCTGTTCTTCGATTTCCTGCCGGTCGACCTGGGAACCATCCGCGGCTTCAAAACGCGCTTCCATCTCTACACCGTTCCGGGTCAGGTTTACTACAACGCCAGCCGGAAGCTCATTCTCAAGAACGTGGACGGGATTGTCTTCGTCGGCGATTCGCAGGCGGAGCGTATGGAAGCCAATCTCGAATCGATGCAGAATCTCTACGACAACATGGCTGAGTACGGATACGATCTGACGCAAATGCCGTTTGTCATTCAGTACAACAAGCGCGACTTGCCGAACGCCGCGCCAATCGAGGATCTGCAGGCCGCGCTCAATCCGGGTTGGGAAGTCGAGGATGCCACCAAGCATCGCGTCCAGCCCGATCCTTATCACGCCGGCCAGAATCTCGTCGAGCAGCTTTCCGGCGGCGAATGGGTTGAAAGGGCGCCGTACTTCGAGGCGATAGCGGTGCAGGGCGACGGCGTGTTCGATACGCTGAAGGCCGTCAGCAAGCTGGTGCTCAAGGCGCTAGCCTAGCGGCTGGAAGAGCCGGGTGAATCTTCCCAACACCATTACGGCCGGGCGCATTCTAGCGGCGCCTTTCATCGCAGCACTTCCATTCATAGCCTCGCCTACCGCGCGAGGCGTCGCGTTCCTGCTTTACGTTGTCGCCGCGCTAACGGACTACTACGACGGTTGGCTGGCGCGCACCCGCAATCTCATCACGGACCTGGGGAGATTGCTCGATCCCCTCGCGGACAAGCTGCTTCTGTTCGCCACACTCATTCCGATGTTCGTGCTGATGGCACCGCCCACAGACCCACTGGTTCCAACGCGGGCGGAGAGCATCGACGCCGCACGCCTCCAATTCCTGACGTCGTTCGGCCGCATCGGCCTGCCGTGGTGGATAGTCGCCATCGTGATCGGTCGTGAGATCTTCATGACCATCTTTCGCCAGGCAGCGGCTCGCCGTGGGGTGGTCATCTCGGCGATTGGCCCGGCGAAGTGGAAGACCGCGTTTCAGTCGCTCTGGGTCGGCTCGGCCTACTTTTGGTTTTTTGCGGCGACCGTGGCCGCGAGAAAGCACTGGAGTAGCGCGGCGTGGAGCGCCTTCGCTTACTTCAATGGAACAGTGGGCACACTCGCAATGATCGCTTCAGTCTTCCTCACCGTTTATTCTCTCGTGCTGTACCTGCGACGGTACTCCGGAGCGTTTTCCGCTTGACCGGAACGCAGGTGGAGCTGATCACGATCGGTGACGAGCTCCTCCTCGGATTCACGATAGACACCAACGCGGCTCACATTTCCCGCACTCTGGCCGCGGCGGGCGTCGAAATCGTCCGCCGCACTACGGTTGGCGACGAGGCGGATAGAATCGCCGCCGCAGTCGGCGAGGCGTTGGAGCGGACGGGCGCCGTAATCACGACCGGTGGACTGGGGCCGACGAGCGACGATCTCACCAAGCCATCGATCGCCAGAATCTTCGGGCGCAAGATGGTGCTCGACGAGGAAATCGCAGACGCGCTGGAGCGTCGATGGAAGGCGCGATTTCCTGACGGGAAATTTCCGGCGACCAATCGGGTCCAGGCCGAAATTCCCGAGGGTGCGCGAATACTCACCAACCGCCACGGCTCGGCCCCAGGCATCTGGCTCGAGGATGAAACAGGCCGTTGGGTAGCAATGATGCCCGGAGTTCCGCGCGAGATGCGTGGCATGCTCGCCGAAGAAGTTCTACCCGCGATCAACAGGATCCGTGGCGACGCGGACAGTGCGGTGATTTCGGGAACCCTCCGCACGACTGGCATCGCTGAGTCAGCAATCGCGGAGCAACTGGGACCCAACTTTCTGGGACCGCCGGGGAGCGAGATGGGATCTCTGCCCCTGGCGTATCTCCCCGGCATTCACGGGGTGGACCTCCGCGTCACTGCAAAAGGAATGGAGCGAGCTCGCGCCGAGCGGCTGGTCAATGACGCGGTTTTGAAACTCCGCGGTCGAGTCGGAGCGTACGCGTATGGAGAGGGCGACACTGATCTCGCTGCGGTTGTTCTGGAGCAATGCCGGTCGGCGGGGCTTAGGCTGGCAGTTGCAGAAAGCTGCACCGGTGGGCTTCTTGGCGAGCGGATCACCAGCGTGCCGGGATCCAGCGACGTTTTTCTTGGTGGCGTCATCGCCTACGAGAACCACGTTAAGCGGGATTTGTTAGGAGTTCGGCAGAACGACATCGATGAATACGGAGCTGTGAGCGAGCAGGTCGCGCTGCAAATGGCGTCGGGGGCAAAGTCCAAGCTCGGAGCTCAGATCGGCATCTCTATAACCGGCGTCGCAGGGCCTGGTGGCGGAACCCCAGAGAAGCCGGTCGGTCTCACCTGGATTGGCGTGGACTTCCTGGAGGCGAAGGCACGGCGTTTTCTCCTTATTGGAGATCGCCCGGAAATCAGGGAGCGGGCCGCCCAGTCCGCCCTCGAGATGCTGCGACGCGCTCTTTCAAAAGGTTAACTTAGAGAAATGAGAAACTCGAAGAAGAAGTCCGACACAACGCCTTTGCCAGACCAGGATACCATGGGCTCCGACGATGACTACGCCCCGGGCGCAAGTCAGGGCGACGGGCAGAGCGGTGATCCGGCGTTCGCCAGTTCCGGCGACACTGCCGCGACGAGCTCCGGCGGATCTACTGAAACGACCTCCGACACCGGGGGCCGGGGCGAGCCGGATCTCGCCAGCGAGCGCGACAGATACCTCAGACTCGCAGCCGAATACGATAACTATCGCAAACGCTCGGCGAAGGAGCGTCAGGACGCCGGCGCTCGGGCGCAGGCAGACCTGGTTCGCCAGCTTGTCGAAGCACTCGACGATGTAGCGCGGTTCGCCCACGTAGATCCCGCGACCACCGACTCGAAGACTATCGTCCAGGGTGTGGACATGGTCGAGAAGAAGTTGTTGAAGGCACTCGGTAACGCCGGTCTCGAAATCATCAACCCCGTTGGCGAGACCTTCGATCCGGCACTGCACGAAGCTGTGGCGACTGAGCCGACCTCCGCGCAGGAAGACGATCACGTCGTCT
>JBJMOT010000065.1:0-17580 GCA_045803585.1 Gemmatimonadaceae bacterium | reverse complement strand
TGGCGAACACGTTTTCCGGTCATAGCCCGGCGACCGCGCGGGAATTTCAGTATAAGCTCGGCCAGACTCCGGTCGATCCGGACCTCCTCGGCGAGCAGATGTCGCTCTTCTAACATGTTCCTCGGCCATTATGGATTGGCGTTCGCCGCCAAGCGCGCCGCGCCTCGGACATCGCTCGGCGCACTCAGCTTCGCCGCGCAATTCCTCGACGAGCTGTGGCCAATTCTCCTGCTGCTGGGCGTCGAGCAAGTGCGCATTGTGCGCGGCTATATGATCAACAGCCCGCTCGAGTTCACCCATTATCCATACTCTCACAGCCTGCTGATGTCTGTGTTGTGGGGGATCCTGATCGGAGGTGGCTATTACGTGCTGCGCCGAGACCGCCGTGGCGCATGGGTGATGGGATTGCTCGTCGTCAGCCACTGGTTTATCGACGTACCAATGCATGCGCCGGATCTGCCGCTATGGCCCGGCGCGTCGAGTCCCAAAGTCGGCTGGGGCTGGTGGAATATCACCGTCCTCACGTACGTGGCAGAGTTCACCATACTTCTGGCCGGCCTGTCGTCCTACTACCGCGCCACGCGCGCCCGCGATCGAATTGGAAGCTGGGGACTATGGCTATATGTGTTCGTATTGATGGCGATATTCGTTTCGAGCAATTCGCCGCCTCCGAGTGTCAACACGCTGGCGTGGTCTGCACTGGGACTCTGGTTGTTCGTTCCATGGGCGTGGTGGGTGGACAAGCACCGCGACTTCCAGCCGTTCGTGGTTAAAACAACCCCCCAGCGACCGGAACTCTGACCGGCTCCGACGCGATATCGCGCGTGACTCTTCGAAAAACCATCCTCAGCGTTCTGGCGATATCCTTCGCCATCCTTTGCGTATCGCTCGGCGTCTGGCAGTTGCGGCGTCTGGCCACTCGCAAAAAGGAAAACGCTTTCCTGGCGCAGAGACGATTCGCACCGGAAGTGCCGCTCGACTCCCTGCCAAAAGACACGAGTGCCTCACACTTTCGCCGGGTCCGCGTCAGCGGGAGCTACGATTACAATCACGAGATCATCTTCACCCTGCGCGGGAGAAACGGATCCCCAGGCATCAACATCCTTACTCCGGTCCTGCGCAATCGCCATGACACTGCGGTACTCGTAAATCGCGGCTGGATCTACTCGCCGGACGGTGTCACCGCCGACCTGAATCCGTGGCGCGAGGCGGACACGGTGAATGTCAGTGGCTTCGTCGAGACTTTCCCGACCAAAGGACCGTTCCCGATGCCCAACCCGGCGCGACCACGGTCTTTCCGTCGCCTCGACCGCGCCCAGTTGGCGAAGATGTTTCCGTATCCAATCGCTGACTATTACGTCGTTATCACAGACTCGTCCACATCGGCGAGTGCTCCACCAAGAGTTGAGCCACTACCCCTCGATGAAGGCCCGCACCGCAACTACGCCGTGCAGTGGTTTTCGTTTGCGGCGATCTCTATTATTGGAATAACGGTCTTTATCAGGCGCACATGAGCGACAGGTCTGTTAGTTCAGCAGGCGCGGCCAGCGAAAAAGAAGCACGCGACACCGCGGAGATGGCACGTGAGACAGAGTGGGCGCACCCGAGTTTCGTGCGCGAGCTCTTCCTCGGCAGATTCCGCCTCGATCTCATACATCCGCATCCGCCGGCCGACGCCGCCGAAGAAGCGCGCGCGAAGCCATTCATGGACAAGCTGCGCTCCTTCATGGAGCGGGTCGATTCCGAAGAGATCGACCGCACTGGCGAGATCCCGGAAGCGACGGTGCAGGAGCTGCGCGACATGGGCGCCTTCGGCATCAAGATTCCCAAAGAGTACGGTGGGCTCGGGCTTTCACAAATGAGCTACATCCGCGCTATTGAGATGGTGACGTCGAAGGATGGATCGCTTACAGCGATGCTGTCGGCGCACCAGTCGATCGGCGTGCCCCAACCGCTCAAGCTTTTCGGCACTGAGGCGCAGAAGCGCAAGTACTTCCCCCGCCTGGCCAAGGGCGCGATCTCCGCCTTCGCGCTTACCGAAGTGGACGCCGGCTCTGACCCGGCGAATATGCGTTGTACCGCGACCCCGACCGAGGACGGACAAAGTTTCATCATCAACGGGGAAAAGCTCTGGTGCACCAACGGAACGCGCGCCGAGCTGTTCGTGGTGATGGCGAGAACGCCCGATAAAGTGATCGATGGAAAGCCCAGGCGGCAGATCACGGCTTTCATCGTCGAGGCATCAATGCCGGGCGTAGAGGTCGTGCATCGCCTGCGCTTCATGGGACTTAAGGCGCTCGAGAACGGTGTCATTCGATTCACGAACGTAAAAGTCCCGCGCGAGAACATTCTGTGGGAGGAAGGCAAAGGACTGAAGCTGGCGCTCGTCACATTGAATACCGGGCGCCTGACAATTCCGGCCGGCTGTGCGGGAGCGGGAAAGCAGATGGTCTCCATCGCCCGCAAATGGTGCAACGAGCGCGTGCAGTGGGGGCAACCGATCGGCAAACACGAAGCGGTGGCGCAGAAGCTCGCGCGTATGACGACGTACACCTTCGCGATGGAAGCGATCGCCGAGCTGTCCGCCGCGCTCTATGAGAAGGGCGGCTACGACATTCGCCTCGAGGCCGCGCTGGCCAAGCTTTACAATACGGAGGCCGGCTGGAAGATCATCGACGATACGATGCAGATACGCGGCGGCCGCGGGTACGAGATGGCGGAGTCACTGGCGCGACGCGGCGAGGCGGCAATCCCGATCGAACGGGCGATGCGCGATTTCCGGATCAATCTGATCTTCGAGGGGTCGTCGGAGATCATGCGATTGTTCATCGCGCGAGAGGCGGTCGACTACCACTTCAAGCTGGCGTTCAATATCGTGAACCCCGAGTCGACCTTCAAAGAGAAGCTCTCGGCGATGGCGAAGGCGACGCCGTTCTATTTGACGTGGTACCCGTCGCGCTGGTTGAACGGATCACGTCTCAAGCGATATGGCGAGTTCGGCAAGCTCGCGGGCCACGTTCGCTATATCGAGCGCACCACTCGTCATCTGGGCCGGTCGATCTTTCACGCCATGGTTCGTTTCGGTCCAAAACTCGAGCGGCGGCAGATGGTTCTTTTCCGAGCGGTAGATATCGGCGCCGAGCTTTATGCGATGTCGGCGGCGTGCGTGCGGGCGCAGATGCTGTCGAGGCAGGGTAGACCCGAAGCAGTTGCGCTCGCAGACGCGTTCTGTCTCGAGGCGCGCGACCGGATCAAAATACATTTCGAGCAGCTGTTTGGACCCAACGATTCCGCGATCTACAAAGTCGCGATGGAAGTCCTGCGCGGGGAGCACGCGTGGCTGGAGCAGGGCATCGTCAACAGCGCTGCCGCGCCGTCCAAAGGACGGCGCGAACCGACGCCAACGAAACCGAAGCAGGCGTTGACCGGGGTTGGCTCGTAGCTAAAGCAGTGTGCCGTGCAATATCAGCAGGGCGACGTAGAAGTAAATCGACAACCCCGTAACGTCGACCAGCGTCGCGACGAACGGCGCCGACGCGCTCGCGGGATCGAAGCCCAGCTTCTGTAGCACGAACGGCAACATTGAGCCTGCCAACGATCCGAAGGTGACGACTCCGACGAGGGCGACGCCGATCGTCAGGGCGAGCAGCTTTGGGTGCGGATACTGGCCGATTCCCAGCTGCTGCCAGAGCATGATTCTGGCGACTCCCATCACTCCGAGAATCAAGCCGAGTACCAAGCCGGATGGCAGTTCGCGGAGGAGGATCTTCCACCAGTCGCGAAGTTTGATCTCGCCGAGCGCGAGTGACCGAATTATCAGCGACGTCGCCTGTGACCCGGAATTTCCGCCGGAGCTGATGATCAGCGGAACGAACAGCGCCAGCACCACCGCTTTCTCCAGCTCGCCCTGGAAGTGGCCCATCGCCGTCGTCGTCAGCATCTCGCTCAGGAATAGAGCGGCGAGCCACGGAGCGCGTTTGCCGATCATCGCCACAAATCCAATCTTGGTGTACGGCTCGTCGAGTGCTTCCATACCGCCGAACCGTTGCACGTCTTCGGTGTGCTCCTCGACGAGAGCATCGATGACGTCGTCGACAGTGACGACACCCTGGATGACGCCACTTTCGTCGACGACGGGTACAGCGACGAGGTCGTACTCCCGGGTGAGGCGCGCGACCTCGGCGCGATCGGCGGTGACAGGAACAGTCTGCACTTCCTGCCAGGCGATATCCGATACCTTGCTGCCCTCGGCTGCCGCTAGCAGCTCGCGCAGCGACATGACGCCCTGCACGCGTCCTCTGGCGTCGGTGGTGTACACCGTGTTCATCGCCTCGCGTCTTTCCGATCGCGCGATACGGCGAACGGCGGCGAGAGCTTCATCGACCGGCGTCTCCTGCGAGACGGAAACGAACTCCGTCGTCATCAATCCACCGGCCGAATCCGGATCGTAGGCGAGGAGCTTCTCGGTCTCCGCGCGCTCGGCGGCGGGAATCTCTGAAAGGATTTCCTCGGCGCTTTCTTCCTCGAGTCCTTCGAGCGTGTCGGCGCGATCGTCCGGAGTCATCTCCGTGACGAGCTCGGCCGCCTGGCGGACGCTCATCGTCTCGAGGACTTCGGTGCGCAGCTCCTCGTTCAGGTACTCGAGAACGTCGGCGGCTCTCTCGACCGGCAGCGCCGAGAGGAACGGCGCGACCATCTCAGGGGGCAACGATTGCGCGACGTCGGCAAGATCTTTGGCGTGCAGCTCGTCGGTCTCGGCGGCGATCGCGTCCGGACTCTCCTCGAGCAGGTCGAGGATGTCAGGGGCAAGCAGTGCGCCCACTGTCCGCTCGTCGTTGTCCTCGATTTGCGGATTGTGGGCGGGAGTTTTCATGGCGCGAGCGGAAGGGTGCGGCGGTCGGTCTTGAAATCGGTGACACTGTAACCGGCGATTGCGATCGCATCGCGAATCATCTCCGGCGTGACACTCTGGTCGTGCTCGATGACGGCGCGACCGATGGAGACATCTGCTCGCTCGACGCCAGGGACACCGCCGAGCGAAGTGAACACGGCGCGGACGCAATGCGCGCAGGTCATGCCGGAGATGGAAGCGGTGGTGGTCATGGGGCTAATATATGACATCATTGTGGCTCAAAGCATCACGCTCGCTTCTGAAATCTCGGTGCTCGGAGCGGCCCTTAACTGCAACCGAACGGGTGCGAGCAGTGAACCTTTAGTTGCTCACTACTCGCACCCGTTCAGTTGCAGTACGGAACGGACCCTACGTCCTAATCCAGTCTATTGGGAGGACGAGGTACGGGCGGATTCTTCTTCCGCGACACATAAGTCTTTTCCAACGCCGGCAAAAACTTGTCGTACCGTGACCCTGGCTCCCACATCACCCAACCATCGTAACCCGAGTCGTACACCGCGCGCTTCTGCTCCTCGATCTCGTGCGGTCCGTATGGTGGCTTGCCGATGGTGAAGGCCTGGATCCAGGGACGCACATGCTCGCCTTTGATGCCGAGCTTTGCGTCGCGCTCGCGGGCGCGCGAGATCGCGATGTGGATCACGTCGTAAGGCGTGGCGTTCGGGTGCGGCAGCTGGAACGAGCCGGGCGGATAGTGGGACGGATAAACCATCGGCAGTACGACATCGACGGCGGGTGCGACGTGCTCCCACTGCTGGCCGACCTCGAGGGCCCCACCAACAGTCGTGACCAAGCCAAAGATGTCCGCAGTCGTGCGAACGCCCAGCTTGGCGAAGCGCGCGCGGGCGGCGTTCAGAAATTCCGCCAGTACCTGCGGCTTGGTGCGGCCGTTCTGCTCCGGAAAGACCTGCGGCGGAAGACTCTTGAACGGCTCGGGAAATCGGATGTAATCGAACTGGATCTCCCCGAAGCCCATCTTGATCGCCTCTTCGGCGACGCGGAAGTTGTACTCCCAGATCGCGTTGGCGTACGGATTCACCCAGGTCTGGCCCTTCTTGTCGTGCCAGGGAGTTCCATCCGCTTTGCGGATGACGTGGTCAGGATTGTTGCGAGCGGTCACCGAATCCTTGAAGACGACGATGCGTGCGACCGGAAGGATTCCATGAGCGCGAATGGTGTCGACCAGCGCGCGCATGTTGACCGCCTTCACCTGCGTTCCGGCATTCTTCTTCAGCATCGGATCCGTTGGGACGAAATTCAGACCGAACTCATCCTTCACATCGATGATGAGCGCATTTATCTCGGTCGAATCCGCGATTCCAATGAGGTGCTTGAGCCGACGGGTGTTGGCGCCGAATCGGAACACGTAAAGACCACGGGCTGCGAGCGTGCCCTTGATCAGCGAATCGAGAACGGGTGGCGTCGGGTGTTGGCCTACAACGACCGGAGCTCGAACGGCGTCGGTGTCGCCCGGCACCGCAGCGTTGACAGCGTTAGACGGGCTCTCGCTCGAGACCGTCGATGATGCGGCGCCAGTATGAACCGGAACTGGAGCGGCTTGCAGCTCTGTGCCGCCCTTCACCGGGGCGTCGTGGGACGCCGTGCAGCCGAGCGCGGACGCCGCGATCGCTGCCATCGCGAAGGAAATCTTCTGGAAAGTCATTCTTATGGTATGGAATGCAGGAGGGAGGCCGTGCAAAAGATAATACTTTTGAGTTGCGATTTTGGTCCGTAAAACGTCGTCTGCGGACCTGTTTGCGCGATGACACACCCCCGCCCAATGCAGGGAATCCCCACCTGATCCGATATATTGCCGAGATGCGTGTCCCGAAGATCGTCATCCTTCTCGTTTCACTGGGCGGAGCCTGTACGCTTCCGCCGCCGCCCCCTCCGCTCGCCGAATTTCTGGTCTCCGCCGGAGATCAGACATATTGGGTCCGGAGCGACAATTCGGGGCTGCGGATCCGGGGATCACCACTTATTCTGGCGCATACCGGCGGGCGCTACTACGAGATTTTCGTCGGGGAGATCGATCGGTCATTTCCAAAGGCATTGCTGAGCGGCGAGCGAATCTTCCGGCGGGATCTGGCGACTGGTGACTCGACCATCATCTACGACGATACGACGGTGGTCAAACTCTCTGAGGAGTACCATCACGCGCATCCCAACGCGCCGCTGCTGGGACCGGATGACGATCCGGACGACGACGTCGACATAACGGCGGTAGGAGAGACCGATGTGCTCAACGTGCTGGGGCCCTATGTCGCGCTCGAGCATCGCCTCTCGATAGAGCGCCAGGACGATCACGATCAGGATGATACGACGCGCTCCGTAATCGACCTGCGCAATGGAAAGACTGTCGAGCTCGACAGGATGCTGCGCGATCCCTCGGTGCAGGAGGCGGCTGGAGAAGGCGGCCTGGTGAATCGCCGCTGGAAGCACGAGGGCTACGACGTGGTATCCCGCTACGACTCGAGCCACAAGATGAACGCACTGGCGCTGCGCGATCGCGGCGGACGCGAATGGAAGCTCGGTCTGGTCGCGTCGAGCTTCGTCCAGGTCTTCTGGCTGGACAAGCCGAAGGTCGATGCCCAAACTCGCCACGCGCTAGCACGCGCGTTCAACGATGCAACCGCTTACGGCGAGTCGATCCAACAGGTCTCCCTCGGGACCCCGACCAGGAAAAACCACCCAAAATCCGCACTCAGCAAAGCGCGTCCTCTGCACAGACCGACAGGAAGACTGACGTGACCGAACCCGCGCGCACGGTCCACGAGAGCCAGCACGAGGCGTCGCAGCTGATGATGCCGCAGCACGCAAACGTGGTTGGCAATGTCTTCGGAGGAGTGGTGCTGTCGATGATGGACACCACGGCGGCGGTGTCGGCTATCCGTCACGCGCGTCGGGTTTGCGTGACGGTCTCAGTCGATCGCGTCGATTTCCGGGAGCCGATTCACGTCGGAGACCTGCTCATCATGAAGTCGAGCGTGAACTATGTCGGCAGGACGTCGATGGAAATCGGAGTGCGGGTGGAGACGGAGAACCTGCTGACGGGAGTGCGGCTTCACACCAACTCGTGTTATCTCACTTTCGTCGCCATCGATCTCGACGGCAAGCCGGTGCCAGTGCCATCGCTCAAACCGGAGACTCCCGATGAGATTCGACGGAACGCCGCGGCGAAGGCTCGGCGTGAGAGAAGGCTTCACGAAAGAATCTCGGAAGAGGGCAATCGCACTTGACCAGGAATTCGCGACGCGCCACTGTAAGAGACATGGACAAATCATTCACGGTCGAAGAAGCGAATCGCACGCTTCCGCTGGTGAAAAGAATCGTAGAGGATCTGGTGCGTGATCACCACGCCTGGTCGGACAAAGTTCGAGAGTTCGAGGTGGCGACGGTGGGGTCGAGTCCGGAGCACCCCGACGTGATCGCGGAGCTGCTGCAGATCGAAGCGCAACGTCTCGCCGCCGACATCGAGCATTACATCGCCGAGTTGAACGACCTCGGTGTCATCTGCAAAGGGATGGACACCGGTCTGGTGGATTTCCGAGGCCAGATCGACGGCCGCGATGTGTTCTACTGCTGGAAGCTCGGCGAGCCGAGCGTGCAGTATTGGCACGAGGTCGACAGCGGGTTTGTCGGCCGGCAGCGACTGAATCCTCTCGTGCTGACAACCAACTGAGCGATCGAGCGCAAAACATGGCAAGACAGATAAAGCCGTTCCGCGGACCAGACGGGACGAACTGGGGCGTCGAGGTGCAGGTGCCCGGCGCCAGCAACGCGATGGTGGTGTTCCATCATCCGGGCGGTAAGACGGCGCGCCTGGATCGATATGCGTGGGATATCTGGAGCGGGCCGGAGTCGCGGAGTGTTACGTCGAGGGTCGCGCCGGAGAAGATCATGCAGTCGTTAACCGATGAGAAACTGGCGAAGCTCTTTAGAAGATCGATGCCGGTTTCCAATGAGTTGTCGCGGGTGAATCGGGCGTCGTAACGCAGCTACTCCGTTGGGGCCGACTCAAAAGGCACGTCGATCTCCATCCCATCCCGCGCGATTATCGTCGATGGAAAAACCTCGCGAGCTTCGCTCTCGAGCTCGGAAGTATCGCGCGAGTATCGCGCAGAGACATGGGTGAGAACGAGCTTCTTCACATTCGCCTTCGCAGCAACCTCGGCCGCTTCGCGCGCTGTCGAGTGACCGGTCTCCAGTGCGCGCGGTGCCTCTTCGGTCGCGAACGTGGCTTCGTGAATCAGGACATCAGCGCCGGTCGCCGCGGCGACCGTGGCGTTCGACGGGCGTGAGTCGCCGGTAAGGACGATGCGTCGGCCGGGGCGGCTCTGACCTACCAGTTCGGAAGGTGCGACCGAGCGGCCATCCGGAAGCTGGACGGTTTCGCCTTTGTGGATCTTTCCCCAGAGCGGTCCTTCCTGAATTCCCATCTCCCGGGCCTTCTCCGGATTGAACCTGCCGAGCCTGGTTTCCTCCACTATCTGGTAACCGATGGCGATGCGATCGCCGTGCTCGACTGCGAAGGGGATAATCGAGTAGCCGCGTCTCTTGAGTGGAGTGTCGAGCGCCACTTCGATGACGTTGATCTCGAAGTGCTGCTTGTCGCTGCCGAGGCTGATGGCTCTCCGCAGGAGCTTCTCGGTTCCGACGGGGCCGTAAAGGTTCATCGGGTCGGTGCGACCCTGAAGCGCCAGCGTCCGCAGCAAGCCGATCACCCCCAACATGTGATCGGCGTGCATATGCGTGAAAAAAATGTCCGACAGTGCGAAGCTGATCCCGTAGCGCATCATCTGGCGCTGGGTTCCTTCGCCGCAGTCGAACATTAGCGTCTCGCCCTCACGTATCACCGCGATCGACGACACGTTGCGCTCAACAGTCGGGCGCGACGCGGAGGTGCCGAGGAAGCGGAGGGTGAGCGACATGCGGGCGAAATATATCGTGGCCCTGAGAGGCCAGGGGAACGCGCTTTGCCTCTATCGATCACACAAAAAATCATCAGTAAGAGAGAGGGAGACGATGGCAACGCGAACCGCAAGAAAATCGCCCGCTGGCGCTCGCGGCGGTAAGAAGCGCACGAATCACAACAATGGAAATTCGGCTCGCGGAAACGGCTCGCGAGGAGCGGCGAAATCGCGTGAAGCCGAGCAGCAGCGGATACGCTCGCACCCGCAGCCACCGATGCCGAGGCAGCACCAGGAATATCCTGGTCTCGAGTCGGAGGTGCATCCGCGGCCGCAGTACAAAGCGCCGCTCTATACTGGATCAGGCAAGTTGAACGGCAAGGTTGCGATCGTTACCGGGGGAGACTCGGGCATCGGTCGCGCGGTGTCGGTGCTCTTCGCGCGCGAAGGAGCGGATGTCGCGATCCTGTTCCTTCCCGAAGAGCAGAGCGACGCGGAGGAGACTCGCGAGGCGATCGAAGCCGAGGGAAGGCGCGCGTTGCTGCTGCCGGGCGACGTCACCGATCCGGCGTATTGCGAGGACTGTGTCGAGCAGGTCCACAAGACGTTCGGATCGGTCGATGTGCTCGTGAACAATGCCGCATTCCAGAAAAATCAGGAGTCGATCGAAGACATTGAGTACGAGCAAATGGAAAGAACCTTCCGCACGAATTTCTTCGGCTATTTCTACATGACGAAGGCGGCGCTGAAGCGGATGAAGAAGGGCGCCGCGATCGTCAACACCGGCTCGATCACCGGCCTCGAGGGTGAGAAGACGCTGCTCGACTACTCCGCGACGAAGGGCGCGATCCACGCTTTCACCAAGTCACTGGCGCAGAACCTCGTAGAGAAGGGCATCAGGGTGAACGCCGTGGCGCCGGGTCCGGTCTGGACCCCGCTCAACACCCAGTCGAGTGACGATACCCAGCATGTGAAGGAATTCGGGCAGGATGCGGGGATGGAACGGCCGGGACAGCCGGAGGAGTTGGCGCCCGCTTATGTGTTCCTGGCTTCGAACATCACCTCCAGCTACATCAGCGGATTGGTGCTGCCGGTACTGGGCGGAGATGCTATCGCTGGGTAGTGAACGGCATGTTACCATACTGAAGGCGGGTCGTCTTATACCCGGTTGGTCTGGTGGTATCGTGAAGCCAGGCAAAGAGTTACAGGGCCGATACTAAAGTTGGGTATTGACTTCAGGGGTGGATCCGCTAGGTTCAGATCAGAGCGGCCCCGCCCAGTCTCGCGGGGCTTTTGCTTTGATCCGGTGCGACGGGTCGGCTCGACTTGCTTCGAGGACAGTCCGTCGCGTTCGCGCGGGGCTGTAGCTCAGCTGGGAGAGCGCTGCAATCGCACTGCAGAGGTCAGGGGTTCGATCCCCCTCAGCTCCACTGTTTTTTTGAAAATTTGAAAGCTGCCCGCCGCCGCTCGGTAGGACGTAGAGTTCCAATGACGGCGCGCGTGGCACGATTAGGCGGGAAACCGCCAAAATAGATTCGCCGCAGACTCACTGAGCCTGCGGCGTTTGTGTTTCTATACCCTCTGCGTTTCGATCCCGGCTGCTACTTGACCGAGAGATCCTTGGAACCGGCCGAGACTCCGTTGAGCATTACCTCGACCTTGTAGCTTCCCTTCGGCCACGCCGACGCTTTCGTAACATGGAATTCTGTCACGTTCTCGCCACCGGTCGGTGAGATGGTCTGGCTATCGGACTTCACTGTCTTGCCGTTGTAAGTCCACTTGGTATCGAGCTTGGCATCCTTTGCCGCGCCATCGGTGATCACCGCGACGTACATGGTGTCGCGCACCCCGAAATCTGTCGTCTGATTGGACACCTTCTTGTCGCTGCCAACGCCCTTGCCGACCTGGATATCGCTGACCCGGATAGGCGTCGTATCGACGGCGACGGTTGCAGTCTGCGTCCCGGTGGCAGTCGTGTCGACGACGGTTCCTTCATTCTTCTTGTTGCAGGCGGCGAGCGCAACCGAGAACAGAATCGCACCGGCAACCACTCCAGCTCGCGTTGTCTTTTGCATTTGGTCGTTCCTCAGGCGTCGGGAATGGTTAGCTGCAGGCCCGGGTGGATGAGATCCGGATTCGGGATCTTGTCCGCGTTGGCGGCGTGGATCTTCTTCCACTTCGCGCCGTCGCCATAGAAATGCTTGGCGATCTTGCTGAGACTGTCGCCCGCTTTCACAGTGTAGGTCTTCCCGCCACTGGGAGCAGTTGTCGAACTTCCGCCACTCACATCGGAGAAGTCCGCCGCACCGCCCGTGCTTCCCGCACTCGAAGTACTGCCCGAGCCCCCGACATCCGAAAAATTGGTGTTGTCGTTTGCGCTCATGTTCGCACCCTCGCTCGAAAAAGCTGAGCTAAATGGGGGCAGAATCTATGCCTTGTAAGCTCAGCTTAAGGGCGGGGTGGCTTATAGCGGGCGATCGGAGCGAGCGATCTAACCGCCGAGAGCTAGACCCACCAGGGGTCAAAGCAATCGTAGTTGTGCTGGCGACAGATCTTTCCTTCGCGGAACTCGAGGAAAATCGAGACATGCGCTCTGAGCTCAGAGTCGGCGGGAAGACTATCGACCGGGACGGCGAGCAATCCGCTCCAGTAAACCTCGAGTGCGACGTTCTCTCCGTCGACAATCGAATTCAGGACGTCGAACCGCTGTGCACGTACCACCTGCTTTCCTTTGCGCGCGGAGACGAGCAACGCGTTGAGATCGCGATGCTGCCCGATCGGCGACAGCCGGTTGGGGAATTCCTCCTGCACTACATCACTGGTAAAGTATTCCGCCAGCGTTCCACCCTCGGCGCCATTCTCCAGCGCTTCGAGGTAGCGGCGTGCGATTGCGAGATTGTCGGTCGCAGTGAGCGTCATGCCTTTCCCCGGGCTACGGTGACACGTGCAGCAGTCCGTTTGACGGAGCAAAGCTTCGGCACGTCACAAATTCGGTTTCGAACGCAGTCTATGGTAGCAGACTACGGATGAGCGGTAGCAGACTACGGATGAGCTCTTCTGATTTTATCGACCGCCGAGCCACACTCTCCGGCGTTCGATCTGGCCCGGGCTCGGGGTTGGATTGTCGACGATGCGGACGCGCGGCCGAGCGAAGGCCGGGTGAGATGCGGCGGTAGGATGCCTCGAACCCTACGAAGGTTGGAAGTTTCCAACTTCCGCAGCCTATTTCAGTATATCAGCGACGTCGATTCTTAACGCGCGGAACGCGTCGGCGTTGAAACGGTTCGCCTCCCGCTCCGACGCGCCGAGGAAATCTCCGACGGCGGTCCCGCTCAGGTGATTCAGGAATCGGAGGAGTCCACTTTCCTGGACGGTGAGGGCCAGTCGTCGGTTGAGAATGGTTTGCGCGCCGGGGTTATCCCGAATGGATACACGAATCGGTATGCCGGCTCCCTGAAACGGCCGATGGAGCGATGATCTAAGGAGCGTTCCGACCGTCGGCGGCAGGTGCCAGTTCGGCTCCTTGGCGAACCGCATCGACCACCCGCGCTCGTGCGGAGTGTTGATCAGCTCGAAGTCGCCGATCATGTCTGTCCAGCCGACGGTGAACAACGCGATCTTCATCGACATGTCCATCTGGATGTTGAGCGCCGCAGGCATCGACCGAATTCCGCCTTCGATCGGAACGAAGTGTCCGCCTTTGCTGCGCACCTTGAAGTGCATGTAATAGTTCGACGCGTTGGCGTCGAACCAGTGTGCGCCCGATTGATCGGTGAGCGTGATGCGGTACTTGCCCTTGCTGATGTACTTGTCGATGTAGGCCGCGTAGTGCGGCATGGTCGCCTTCAGGATATCGGGTGTCAGTCTGATGGCAATGTCAAAGGTCGTGGCGCCTTCAGTGTCTGACGTCGTACGCAGAGTGTCGACCGTGAACAATCTGCCCAGTGCAGCCACAGCGTGGGGAAAGCTGCTGGTGTAGTTGGCGCGAATCGCTGCTGAAGTTTTCCCTTCCCCCGCATCGAGCGCGGCGGCTAGAACGTCCGCGATGTTTTTGGCGGGAATCCGACCCAGCGCCACTTCGACGTTGGTGAACCACTCGTACTCGTTGTCGCTCAATTTTCTGAGCCGGACGATCTCGCGTGATTCAGTCAGCGCGTCGGGCGGGTCGGTACCGAGGGCGGTGTTGACGATGTAGCGATCGACTGCGAAGTGCCCTTCATCGCCGAAAAGACGGGCACTGTCGGGTCCGATCGAGAGCCAGACCGACGTGTCGTTATAAATCCCCGACGGCGTCAGAGCGTAATGGCCGAACTGTTGCCGCGCCCTGAGTATGCGCTGTGGCCGCTGGATGTTCGTGAAGCGCGATCCGACGGAGTAAAAAAACTCTTCGGCGTTCTGTTTTGCGAAGGGGAGATTGGGTCCGAAGGCCGGCGCGACTTCGCGACATCCGGAAAGGATCCAGACTATCGTGATCGCGGGTGAAAGAAATCGAACGCTCGACAAGGACTTCACCCGCGAAAGTTCAGGGGTCGGGTGTTCCTGGGGAAGGGAGCGGTGTACGAAAATAACGGTGCAGGCCGGGTCTGGCGTCCCTCTGTGTAAACGATTACATATCCGCTATCTCCCCGTCCGACTCCCTCACAACCTCAGTGAGACGAGAGGACCCATCGATGCGAGGAGAATGGTCACGATCAAGGATGTCGCCCGCGAGGCAAATGTATCTGTCGCTACTGTCTCCCGGGTTCTAAACGGAAGCGGCCCCGTGAGTGACGAGACGCAGCGATTGATTCGGGAGATCGCCGGCAGGATGCGGTACGTCCCGCATAGCGGCGCGCGCAGTCTGATCACCAGCAAGACGGACACGATCGGGGTGCTGCTGCCCGATTTGTACGGCGAGTTTTTCTCCGAGGTGATTCGCGGGATGGACGACACCGCGCAGAAGAACGGTTTTCATCTGCTCATCTCGCGCGCCTACGCGGACCGTCACGGAATCGAGACGGCAATGAAGGCGATGCGCGGCAGGGTGGACGGCGTCGTGGCGATGTCGCCCGATCTCGACGAGGAATCGCTGCTCAATCTTCCCAGCACGATTCCGGTAGTGCTCCTTTGCTCCGTCCCGAGGGGCAACGAGATGGACTCGCTCACGATCCAGAATTCCCGCGGCGCCAGGGAAATGGTCGCCCATCTTGTCTCGCTCGGCCATCGCCGTATCGCGATTATTAAAGGCGCCGAGCGAAACTACGATGCCGCGGAAAGGCTGCGCGGGTATCGGAAGGCGTTGAAGGACGCGGGACTCGCGGCCGATCCGACTCTCGAGCGCGACGGCGATTTCACCGAGGATGGTGGATACAGGGCGGCGCTGGCCCTGCTGGCCCTGAAAGATCGTCCGACGGCGATTTTCGCCGCAAACGATTCAATGGCGATCGGCGCGTTGAGCGCGTTGCGGGAATCCGGAGTTGAAATCCCGGGTGACATCGCGGTGGCGGGGTTCGACGACATTCCTCTCGCCCGCTACATGGATCCTCCTCTCTCCTCCGTGCACGTGCCGATCTGCGAGCTCGGCGCGCGGGCGGTGGAGCTCCTCCTCCACGGCATCACACACAAGAACGATCATCAGCGCCGCCGCGAACGCGTCCCGACCGAGCTCGTCATCCGCCGGTCGACGAGCGCGCAGCCGGCGGGGCGTCCACCTCCAACCCACGGTAAAGTGAGGTCTCAAGTTTCATAAGCAGGTCAGTGCAGTGTTCAGCAAACAACAACCGGAGATGTAAATGAAGATCAGCAAGTTCTTAATGCACAGACTTTGGGCGACCCTCGCGGTGTTCCTTTGTCTAGTTTGTGTGGACAGTCTCAACCTTTCGGCGCAAACGACGACCGGCAACATTCGTGGGTATGTCACCGGCGAGAATGGCCAGCCGGTTTCCGACGCACAGGTGATTGTGCGGATGCCGAGCACGAACGAGACCCGCGGGACAACGACTAACTCGGCGGGCTTCTACTACCTGGCGGGAATCAGGCCGGGCAACTATGAGCTAACTGTCAGACGCGTAGGGCTTCAACCGCAGACTCGCCCGGTAACGATGCGGATCGGCGAGACGCTCGACCTAAACGTCTCGACGTCGGATGTTGCTACAACTCTCGCGACTGTCCAAGTGACATCACCGCGCACCGGAACGGAGACGCGCACATCAGAAGTCGGAACGAACATCAGCCGGGAGCAGATCAGCAATCTGCCGAACTTCGAGCGAAATGTTCTCGATCTGGCCAAGCTCGCGCCGGGAATGTCGGCACAGGCAGTTAACAACTCGGACAAGTTCATTGCTGCAGGAGGCCAGCCGCCGGAAGCAGTCAACATCTTCGTCGATGGCGCGAGTTACAAGAACGACGTCCTTCGTGGAGGCGTTGTTGGTCAGGATGCCAGCAAAGGCAATCCGCTTCCCCAGGGCGCGATCGATCAGTTCAAGGTTTTGACACAGAACTACAAGGCAGAGTATCAGAAAGCAGCCAGCGCGATCATCGTCGCCACGACGAAGACAGGGACGAACACTCCGGAGGGCGATCTATTCGCCTACGGCATCGGCAAAGCGTATGTGGCAAAAGACCAGTTCACGGTTCAGAACGGCGGGCCACGTCCGGATTACCAGCGACTGCAGGCGGGCGGAGACATTGGTGGTCCTGTCATCAAAGACAAACTCTTCTACTTCGGCACGTACGAGCTGAACTTCCGCGACGAGCCCGCGTATATCCGCCTCGGTCCTGATACGCTGACGGCCCCGCCGGCTCTCCTGACCCAACTTCGCGGGTTCACGGGCCAGCAGGCCCAAGAGTTCCGCGAGCACCTCGGACTTGGAAAGCTCACCTGGAACGCGTCGGACAGAAACACCGTGGAAGGCAGCTTCACCATTCGAAAGGACAACGACTTCCGTGGGTTTGGTGGCCAAACGGCGTTCGAAGCGGCGGAAAATCTGCGGGTGGACACCTATACGACGGTTCTGAACTTCAAACATGCCGGCGACAGCTGGCTCAATGAAGCGCAGGTGAATTCGCAGTTCTTCACCTGGAATCCGACCGCCAAGAACTTCGATATCGTCGGTAAGAACTATTTCGGTCTGCTGCGGATTGGAGGGAAGGACACCAACCAAGACTTCAAGCAAAACCGGCTTGGCTTCCGCGATGACATCAGCCGTGGCGGGTTGAGCTTCCTGGGCGGGGACCACGCGCTCAAGACCGGCCTGAATGTCGATTTCCTGGATTACACCGGCACCAAGTTCTTCAACGGGAATCCGATTTATGATTTCCGCCTGACGCCTGAAAACTATGCTACGCCTTTCGAGGCGATCACAGGGTTTGGCGATCCGACGATCAAGAGGCACAACGTCCAGTTCGGCGGCTATATCCAGGATGACTGGTCGGTGACTCGTGCTCTCGTGCTCAACCTCGGCCTCCGCTGGGACGCCGAGACCAACATGATCAACAACGACTATGTAACACCTGCTCCGCTCGCCGATTCGCTGCGACAGGCGTACGCTGCCGGTACGCTTATCGTCGATCAATCGTACGGGAACAATCAGACACGGAACGTCAACGTCATCCAGCAGCTCGGGGGCATCGACCGTTATCTGACCACCGGCAAGAGCGATCGCCCGATGTACAAGAAGGCTTTCCAACCGAGGCTCGGTGCGTCGTATGCTCTGCCGGACGACAAGACCGTGCTCTTCGGCGGCGCTGGTATCTACTACGATCGCAACTACTGGAATACGC
>JBJMOT010000064.1:0-7360 GCA_045803585.1 Gemmatimonadaceae bacterium | reverse complement strand
TGCTTTCGGTAACGTGAGTTCAACAGTTCCCTGAATCGAATTTTCGGCACTCGAAGGGGATTGCCGCGCACTCTCAATGTGGAGGTTTGCTGTTGGATTGTCAGGTGTGTGTAATGTCACGATTCTGGCCCAGGCGGCCGAGCAGGTAATCGACGATCTCGGTTCTCGCGTACCACTTTGCCATACTCAGCGCCTTCTCGAGCTGCTCTTTCGTCGCGCTCTCTGACAGCTCGATCACCAGATCTAATCGCGCCACGCCGGCGGCGCTCACCACATCCTTCACTCTGGCGCCGTGGTCTACCAGCGCGCGTGCAGCCTCTGGACATCCGTTGGCGAGTGCGCCCGCGACGAGACTCAGTCTCGGATGCAGGCCTTCGATGGCTGCACCGCGACCGAGCAGGAGATCCATCAGCGGGATCTGCACGCCCGCCCGACGCGGGTGTGCGCTGGTCGCGACAAGGCCGAGCGTCGTCCATCCACCGCCGTAGGCATCACTCACGGCATCGACCTCGGCGCCGGCGTCGAGCAGTACAGTCGCCACCTCGATGACATTTGGCGGCGTGACCTGACGATAACCTTCGATTCCATTGGCGGCGATGTAGTGGATGAGCGGCGCACGCTGGTGCCTCGTCGAGCGCGCGTGAATGAGCTCGGGATTCTCACGCAGCATTTTCAGGAGCGTCAAAACGTCGCCACCGACGATCGCATCGGCGGCGTTCTCGAAGCGCATTATTTCCGGATCCTTTTTGTCGAGGAGAGCGATGTGCTGCAACAACTTTGGCCAGCTCTCGAACGAATGCAGTCCGGCGATCACCAGCTGCGCGTCGGCAAGCTGAAATCTGCCGGCTCTGATCTCGTCGTCGGAAAGGCCGTTGAACCGCGGGTGATTCCAGCGAATGTGATTCAGCGTTTTGCTGTCGCCGGCCTTGAAGGATTTTAAGAGCTCCTTAGCCTGCTTTCTGGTTTGCTCCAGATTGATGCGCGCGGAAAGCGTCGCAACGGTCATAACGACCTCCTTTCGTGGAAGCGCCTGGAGTCCGCCCGAATCAGGCTGAAAGAAGATCCCGGATTGTCGAGAACTGCTTTTGGGTGGGCACGGCCCTTTCCGCGGACTGGTGGCGCCCCTCGCGCTCGCGTCCATGATAAGGATATTACCCGTCGGTGAACAAGGGCCTTTACGTCGTGATGGGTGTCGCGGGTTCCGGCAAAAGCCTCATCGGCTCGGCGCTGGCCCTTGCCCTCGGCGTGGAATTTCTGGAGGGAGATGACTTTCACACGGCGCAGAGCATCGAGAAGATGTCAGCGGGCATTCCACTCACCGACGACGACCGTGCGGGATGGCTCCATACGCTCGCGCTCCGACTGCGCACCGCCGCTGAAACCGGTAATGGAGTGGTGATCGCCTGCTCGGCGTTGAAGCGGTCTTATCGGGACATCCTTCGTGCCGCCGCTCCGGATGCCCATTTCATTTTTCTCGATGGACCCCGCGATCTGATTGCTCGGCGTCTGGCCGATCGAGGGGGGCACTTCATGCGCGCTTCAATGCTCGACAGCCAGTTCGCCACGCTCGAAGAACCTGCGCCCGATGAGAACGCCTGGGTTTGTGATGTACGCAGTGCATCCCAAGAAATCGTGAGAGATCTCGTCGCCCGGGCATCGCTATGACACACGACGCGCAGCTGCTCCTCTACGCGGCGCTCGCGGTAATCGCGCTTATTCTGCTTATCGCGCGCGCGAGGCTGCACCCGTTCATCGCGCTGGTCGTCGTCTCGCTCACGATGGGCATCGCCGCGGGGATGAACGGACTCGCGGCAGTCAAAGCCTTCCAGGATGGCGTTGGTAACGTACTCGGCTTCATCGCCATCGTCGTCGCGCTCGGTACCATGCTCGGCAAAATCATGGCGGAGTCGGGCGCCGCCGCCCGCATTGCGACAACCCTCATCGGGATGTTCGGCGTGCGGCGCGTTCACTGGGCGATCATGTTCGTCGCCTTCATCGTCGGAATTCCGGTGTTCTTCCAGGTGGGATTCGTGCTGCTGGTGCCCCTGGTTTTTACGATCGCGCGGCGGACGGGGATGTCGTTGATCAAGATCGGGATTCCCCTCGTCGCCGGCCTGTCGGTCGTGCACGGGATGCTGCCACCGCATCCAGCGGCGATGCTCGCCGTGACGGCCTACAGTGCCGATGTCGGGCGGACCATACTATATGGATTGCTGGTCGGCATTCCGACGGCGGCGCTGGCAGGTCCCATCTACGCTTCGTGGATCGCGCCGCGAATACCCCTCACGACCGAGAGCCCACTCGCGGCGCAGCTCGGTGGCGAATCGAATCAGGCCATGCCGGGGTTCGGGATCTCGGTTATCACCGTTCTGATTCCCGTGATCCTGATGCTGCTATCGAGCGCAGCCGACGTTGTGCTCGATCCGGCTAGCTCCACGCGCGGCGTGCTCCACTTTATCGGCCAGCCGATCGTCGCGCTGTTGCTCGCTTTGCTCTTTTCATTTGTCTCGCTTGGCCGCACGCGCCATTTCACCCGCGAGCAACTTCTCAAGTACTGCAACGACTGTCTCGCTCCGACCGCGACGATACTTCTGGTCATTGGCGCCGGCGGTGGATTCAACCAGGTGCTGGTTGCAAGCGGCGTTGGACGCGCAATCGCGGGAGTCGCAATCGGATCGCACGCATCCCCGCTCCTTCTCGCCTGGGCCATCGCGGCGCTCATTCGCGTCGCCACCGGATCGGCGACAGTCGCGATGACGACGGCGGCTGGCATCGTCGCACCGATCGCCGTATCAATCCCCGGAACGAGTCCGGAGCTGCTGGTGCTCGCGACCGGCGCCGGCTCGCTCGTGCTATCTCACGTCAACGATGCGGGCTTCTGGCTGATCAAGGAGTTCTTCGACATGACGGTTCCACAGACGCTCAAGACGTGGACTGTCGCCGAGACGATAATCGGCGTCGCGGGACTTGGATTCACACTCTTATTGAGCCTTGCGCTCTAACCGAGGACACATGACTTGTCAGATATTGCGGCCCATTCACGCACCGATCGCCGCGGCTCTATTCGCATTCGCGTGTTCCGCTTCGCAGCCGCAAGCCACTGCGAATGCAGCGAACGCCGACGGATTCCCAGCGACTGGGTGGATCGACGCCACTGCGACGCTCGATCCATCTACGACGCCGGTTTACCAGGGCGACGCGCCGATGAAATTCGATTTCCTCAAGGACATGCGCAAAGGCGACGGCTTCACTCTCTCGGCGTATTCGATGGGGGCCCACAGCGGAACCCATGTGGATGCGCCGATGCACTTCGTGCGCGACGGCGCTTCGATCGAAAAGCTGCCGGTCGATCCGTTCATCGGACCGGCGCGCATCATCGATATACCTGATAGCGTGCAGGCGATCGATGCCAAGGCGCTGGCGAGCGCCAACTGGAAAGGAGCGGAGCGCGTCATCTTCCGCACGAGGAGCGCGCTCCATGGTTGGATGCACACGCCCATCTTCCACAAGGACTTCGCCTACATCGCGCCGGACGCAGCGCAACAGCTCGCCGACGCGGGTGTGAAGCTCGTCGGCATCGACTACATCAGCGCCGAGCAATTCGGCGCGCCCGCGCCGCTGACCCACCGGACGCTACTTGGCAAAGGAATTCCGATCGTGGAAGGCTTTCAGCTCGATTCGATTCCTGCTGGCGACTACGACCTCATCGTCTTGCCGATCAAGGTCGGCGGGCACGAGGGAGCCCCAGCGAGGGCGATACTCAGGAAGAGAAGATAGTCGCGAGCGCTTACACCTTCCGCTTCCGTGCGTCCGCCACGCGTGATTCACCAGCCGCTTGACGAGCCCCACGGGAACAAGCTACCCGCTACTCGCGAGTAGCGGGTTGCTTGCCCTTGGAGCTGCGGTATCAGCCTCGAGGCCCAGCAAGGACCTCTCTCAGCGCATCGAGCCTCTCCGACCAGTACACCTTGAGCCGCTCGGCTGTCTCCCGATCCGGCAACTTCGCCTGTGACACGGCAACCGAGCTCTTCCCCTTTCCTTTCGGCAGGAATCCCACAGCGAGAATGCCGCCGTCGGCCAGCCCGAGCCGGATCGATTTGGGAGCAGTGGCCGTGCGCACCTTCACGGGGCCATTCAGCCAGCGATCGCGCACGCTCTTCTCCGCAAACGCATCGAACAACGTTGTCACTGGAACTTCGAACGTGCGCGATTTCGTCGCTTCGTAACTTCCATCGCGACGCTGGCCGCGAGCGCGCAATCCTTTGATACGCTCGTAGCCGACGGTGACGGTCTGCGACCACCAGTCGGCGACTTTGTATTTCTTGCTGACCAGCTCCACGATCTTGCCGTGGGGCATCTTGTCGGCGCCATAGTAGTCGAGGGACTTCACCCATTTCTCCCAGTCGCAGCCCGTCTTCGCCTTGATGCTGGCGTCGCTCATTCCGGCGAGCGCAGCGTAGTCCTGCTTCCGAGCAGAGTGCAGCGCGGCGACAACTCGCGCGCTGGGTTTTGATTTCGGCTTTTTGAGGATTTGCGAGCGGGCGGTGGTGTAGGCTTCACCCGTCTTCTTCATGCGAGCGCGAACGAGGCGCTTGAGATCTTTTTGGCGAGGCATCGTCATTCTCCTTTGGATGCACCACGGCGAACTCCCCAGCAGCGCACCATGGTGATGCAAAGGACTGACGAACTAATCCGGGAGTCGGCCCCCCTTTGCCTCGCACTCTACTCCGGCTGGGGCGGAGTCTGGTGAGGTTGGGCGTGAATTGCCGCCACCAACACGATGTTATGGCCGGTGGAAATCGTCAAGAGTCCGCGTCAGGGCGAGCGCGGTGTCCGGCTCCAGAGACGAAACGCCCATATCGAAAACGCCGCGGATATGATGGTGACGATTACGAACCACGGATCACGCGCCAGTGCCGTTGACTCCTGAATCACCCGCCAGATGTGAAGGAAGGCGAGCAATGCGAAAGCGACGGCCGTGACCAGCAGGTAGTTCCTCATGGCGTCTCCGACTGGGTCGGTGAAGGTGGTTTCTACTTTCGTGCGGCGTATCGCAACATGACGTTGCCATTCTTGTATGGCTTGGCCTCAAGCAGATCGAGCCGCAAGGTCTTCGACACTCCGCTTATCAACGCACGGCCGTCGCCGAGGACTACTGGTCCGACCACGAACTGATACTCGTCGATCAGATTGTTCTGCGCCAGCTGCGAGGCGATAGTGCCGCTCCCGAAGATCATGATGTCCTTGCCGGGTTCGTTCTTTATTGCCTCGACCTGACGCGGATCGAACCTGTCGATGATGCGCGAGTTCTTCCAGTAGACATCTTTCAACGTGCGAGAGAAAACAATTTTCACTGCATCGTTGATGTATCGCGCCATCGCCTTGGTTTCCGGACTTCGCCTGCCGGCGCTGTGGGGATCCTCGGGCCCTTTCGGGTCGTCGGCGGCGTGCGGCCAGAAGGCCGCGAACATCTCGTAGGTCTTTCGGCCGAAGATGATCGTACCCTGGCCGCTCATGTTTTCCGCAGCTCCCTTGTCGAGCTCCTCCTCGGGAACAGTCCAGTCGAGCTTCCCGTCCGGCTTCGAGAAGTATCCGTCCGCCGAAACGCGATTAAACGCAACTATTCGTCGAGTCATTCCTCAATTCGATCCTCAGGCATTCAGCTGCTGCCTGCTGCGGCGCCAGGCAGCCGGCGACAAACCGGTCTCGCGCTTGAATGCGCGGCTGAATGCTGCTTCCGATTCGTAGCCGACCTGCGCTCCCACCGCCGCCACCTTCGCGGACCCGCGCGACAATCGCTCGGCGGCGAGCTGCAATCGCCAGCGTGTGAGATACAGCATCGGCGGGACGCCAACGAGGTGCGAGAACCGCTCGACGAGCACCGTGCGTGACGTCGCGATCTCGCGTGCCAGCTCCGCCAGCGTCCAGGGATGCGTTGGCTTTTCGTGCAGCTGTGTCAACGCCGGCCCCACCACCGTATCGCGCAACCCGGCGAGCCAGCCCGCCTGCTGCGGAGGAAGCTGCTCGACGTAACGGCGCACGACCTCTATGAACATCAGCTCCGCCATTCGCGTGAGCATCGTCTCGCTGCCAATCCGTCCGTTGCGGGATTCGGTCACCACCTGCTTTGGGAACTGCGAGAGCCATCCTTCGGCAGCACCAGGGATATGCATGCGACGCGGCAGCGATGACAAAAGCGGGTTGAACGGCTTCGAATCGCAGCCAAGGAAGCCGCACACGAACGTGGTGTTTCGCGGCGAGCCGTCGGGCCCGAGCAAAACTGTGTTGGGATAGCGCTCGGCTGATGTGCCTTTGCGACCGGATCCGTCACGAAATGCCTCCGCGCTCGACATCAGATGCGCCTCTCCCTGAGGAAAGACGATGACATCGCCGGGCTCCATTCGAACCTGCTCCTCGCCTTCGAGTCCGCCCCAGCAGCTGCCCGACAGCAGGATGTGATATGAAATGAGATGCTCGGCTTCGGGCAGGATGCGCGGGACGAGGTCGCAGGCCGGGTTCGCGGACACCGACCACGGTGCACCTGCCTCTACATAGTAGAAGAAGGCGCCGTTCAGTCTCACCGCGCGAAGTACGTCCGAAAGCGGATCCATCGAGGTAACCCTCGAATCGTACGTCGGGCGAAACAAGTCCGCCGGACCCTTGAGCATGTGATCCGGACTCTGGCGCAAGGTGAACGGCGAAGTGGAACTGTCGATCAATACTGGCGGACGTTCTGTCATTCGTATGCCTCTACCGGTCCACTAATCTGTGACCTCGCCCAGCATTTTCCTAGAAACGGATGGAGGCACAAATGGGCACCGAGTTTACGACCCTCGAAAAGGCGCTTTCCAGCGACATTGGGGCTCGTGGTACAATATTGCGCGAACAGACTGATGCGCTCGACCTGCTTACCGAACGCAGCCGATACATTTGGAGCGCGGGTAACTACGATCGCATCGCGAACGGATTCAGGCTCGAGGCATTGGAGTTCGTCAACCGGCTCGCACTGACTCCCGATCTCAACGTTCTCGACGCAGCCTGCGGTTCCGGAAATCTCACCATTCCGGCTGCGCGCACCGGCGCGCGGGTCACCGGATTCGATCTCGTTTCCTCGTTGCTCGACGACGCAGCAATGTGGGCCGCGCGCGAGCGACTGATCATGAGGCTCGATGAGGGAACGGTCGAAGAGCTGCCGTACGAGGACGGTGAGTTCGACATCGTGATGTCGATGTTCGGCGTCATGTTCGCGGCGCGAGCGGATCGTGTCATGCGGGAGCTTAAGCGCGTGACGCGGCCAGGTGGTCGGGTGGCGCTGGCCAACTGGACCCCGACAGGTTTCGTCGGTCAGATGCTGTGGAAG
>JBJMOT010000063.1:0-27107 GCA_045803585.1 Gemmatimonadaceae bacterium | reverse complement strand
TCTACCAGAAGATCAAAGCAGTGCAGCCGCGGACGTCGCTCAAACGCGTCATCGCCAGCGGCATCAAGGACTACCTGCCGCTCACGCTGCGACTCGGCTACACGCTGCTCAAGGAGAAAAAGGACGGCGAGCGCATCGAGCTGGGCGACGGAGACTTCCGGATGGCCAGTCTGGTGCGTCGTCATCGGGGCGAGGCTCCGCCGAATACTCCTGTCGTACCCGAGAGTCCCGCGACAATCCTCATGAGTGGCGGGACGACGGGCACGCCCAAAGGCGTAGTGGGCACGCATCGCGGGATGGTCGTCGCAGGTCATCAGCTGCGCACCTGGCTGCGTCCGGCGATGAACGAGTGGACGGATTCCATCATGATGCCTCTGCCACTCTTTCACACGTATGGCAACACCGGGTTGCAGAGCCTCGCACTGATCAACCACAACCCGGTCTCGCTGATTCCGAATCCGCGGGACATCCCAGCGCTGTTGAAAGACATCAAGACCACCAGGCCGGCGTTTATCTGCACGGTGCCGACGCTGCTGCACGGAATAATGAATCACTCACTCGCCCGCACCGGAGCCGTCGACTTCCATTCCATCAAGCTCTGTTTCTCTGGCGCAGCTGCATTGATGGCGGAAACGCGGAAGCGATTCGAGGATCTCACCGGCGGCGTCATCGTCGAAGGCTATTCGCTCACTGAAGCGCAGATGGCTGTCGTCGCCAACCCCGTTCGCGGCGAAAAGAAAACCGGCTCGATCGGGATGCCGCTTCCCGACGTCCAGGTGAGCATCGTGAACTCCGATGATGGAACCACCCCAATGCCCTTGGGAGAAGTCGGTGAGATCGTGCTCAGCGCCCCGCAGCTGATGCTCGGCTACTGGAATCAGCCCGACGCGACGGCGGAGATGGTGCATGTCGACGATCGAGGCCGCCGCGCGCTCCACACCGGAGACCTCGGCTACATGGACGACGACGGCTACATATTCATCGTCGATCGCAAGAAGGATCTTATCAAGACCTGCGGCTTCCAGGTTTGGCCGCGCGAGATCGAAGAAGTTCTCTCTGCGCATCCGGCAGTGAGTGAAGTCGGAGTCATCGGAGTTCCCGACAAAATGCGCGGGGAAGTCGTGAAAGCCTTCGTCGTGCTCCGCGAGGATAGCAAGGCGAGCGCAGCCGACCTCAAAACGTACTGCAGGGATCATCTCGTCTACTACAAAGTCCCGGCGAAGTACGAATTCGTTACGCAGCTGCCGAAGAGCCAGATCGGAAAAGTTCTGCGACGCGCGCTTCGGCAGGCAGAGGACAACACCGAAGAAGTCGAGCTCGTCGCGACGAATACTTCTTCTGTCTAACGATTCTCCGCGCCAGGACCTTTGTAGATCACTCCGCCTTTCATCACGAAGCTGACGCGCTCGGTGGCGTGAATATCAGCGATCGGATCGCCCGGAACGGCAACGATGTCGGCGAGCTTGCCCGTCGCCAGCGAACCGACGCGCGCTTCCCAACCCAGCAGCTTCGCTGCGTTCAATGTTCCCGCGTTGAGCGAAGCCATTGGCGTGAGACCTCCCCACTCGACCATCAGCCCGAACTCATGGGCGTTGGTCCCGTGCGGAATCACGCCGGCGTCGGTGCCAAGCGCGATCTGCACGTGATTGGCGACGGCGATCTTTGCCGCGTTTCTCATGGCTGCCGCCGCGGCGAGCGCCTTTTGTCCGCGCAGTCCCTTGAGGACGCCGCTCTTGGCGAAGCGCTCGACCGCCTCGCCGGCCATCATCGTCGGCACGAGGAAAGTGCCGCGCTGCGCCATCATCTTTGCTCCCTCGTCGTCGAGGAATGAGCCGTGCTCGATCGACGATACGCCGGCACGAACCGCGATCTTGATTCCCTCGGTGCCGTGAGCGTGAGCGGCGACCTTCCGTCCCAGCTTGGTCGCTTCGTCGACAAGGGCCTTCATTTCTTCATAGGTGTACTGCGTCGCGCCGACCGCGTCCCCTTCCGACAGGACGCCACCTGTGGCGCACATCTTTACCACGTCGGCGCCTGACTTGACCTGGTAGCGCACCGCGGCTCGGACCTGATCCACGCCATCAGCGACTCCATCTTCCGGTCCGTACTTGAGCAGCCCGGGGCGGAATCCATTTTCGTCGCAGTGGCCTCCTGTAATTCCGATGGCGTGACCGGCATTCTCCATCCGCGGGCCGGGCACTCGTCCGTCTTCGATTGCCTGACGAAGTGCCATGTCGTCGAAGTTCGGCGCCCCCACGACGCGAATGCTGGTGAAGCCCGCCATCAGAGTTTTACGAGCGTTATCGACTCCGATGATGGCACCGTAGCCCGCGTAATCCTTGACCACCGCCATGTCAGCCATCGGATCGCCGAGGGTGCGACCGATTATATGTGTGTGGGCGTCGATGAATCCCGGCAGCAACGTCACGTCGCCGAGGTCGAGCACCTTGGCGCCGGCCGGAACCGTAACGGAGGCAGCAGATCCGACAGCCGTGATTCGATCGTCGGTGATCACGATCGCCGCGTTGGTGACAGGCCCCGCGCCGGTGCCATCGATCATTCGCGCCGCTCGCAGCACCGTCGTTTGCTGCGCCAGCGCCGGCAAAGACAACGAGAGGAGCAGAACAGCGGATACAATGAACGGCGGCATGCGGCGCATGTTATTGCTCCCCGAATGAATTGTGGGCGACCGAAGCTGCTATGGCTTGAGCGCTCGCATCGCGAGCTCGTCCTCGACGCGCGCGAGAAAATCGGCTACGGTGATCACTTCCTGTTTTTTACCGGCGCCTCTGACGCGAAGTGCAATCGAGTCCGCCTCCGCCTCGCGCTTACCGACGACCGCCATGTACGGAACCTTGTGGACCTCGCCGTCGCGAATGCGATAGTTCAGCGTCTCTGAGCGATCATCGAGATGCGCGCGGACTCCGCGGGCTTTGAGGCGCTCGACCACCGTCTTTGCGAAATCCTTCACCTCGTCGGCGATCGGAATCACACGTACCTGCTCGGGCGCCAGCCAGAGCGGGAATGCGCCCGCGTAGTGCTCGATCAACCCCCCGACGAATCGCTCCATCGATCCAACGAGAACACGATGCAGCATCGTCGGCCGGTGCGGTGTGTTGTCAGCGCCTGTGTATTCGAGCCCGAATCGCTCCGGAAGATTGAAGTCGAGCTGAACGGTCGGTCCTTGCCACTTGCGGCCGATCGCGTCGATCAGCTTGAAGTCCAGCTTCGGACCATAGAACGCTCCACCACCTTCGTCGTAGGTGAATTCCTGGCCGCGCTTTTTCAGAACTTCAGCCAGTGTATTCTCCGCCTGCTTCCATCGTTCCGGCTCGCCGAGTGCTTTGTCGGGACGCGTGGCCAGCTCGATGGTGTACGGGTAGCCGAAAGTCTTGAGCATTTCGTCGCAAAGATCCAGAAGACGCTCGATCTCCGCCGGCACCTGCTCGAGGGTGCAGAAGATGTGGGCATCGTCCTGGGTGAATCCGCGGACCCGCATCATCCCGTGCAGCACCCCACTCCGCTCGTAACGGTACACCGCGCCGAACTCGGCGTAGCGGATCGGCAGATCGCGGTACGAGCGCTGGTGCGACTGATAGATGCAGATGTGTCCCGGACAGTTCATCGGCTTGGGACGATAACTAGCTCCTTCGACATCCATCGCCCCGAACATGTTCTCCTTGAAATTTTCGAGATGTCCGGAGATCTGGAACAGCTTCTCGCTGACTATGTGCGGGGTGAAGACGAGGTCGTATCCGTGACGGAGAATCAACGCGCGCTCGTACTCCTCGATCTCGTTGCGAATGATCGCGCCTTTCGGGTGCCAGAGGATGAGACCTGGTCCGACGCGCGGATCGGTCGAGTAGAGATCGAGCTGTTGTGCGAGGACACGATGGTCACGCCGCTTTGCTTCCTCCAGCCGATGCAGATGTTCGTCGAGATCTTCTTTCTTCCAGAACGCCGTCGCGTAGATGCGCTGGAGCATCTGCCGGTGCTCGTCGCCGCGCCAATACGCACCAGCGGTGTGCAGCAGCTTGAAGTTCTTCAGGTACGATGTGTCGGGGACGTGCGGCCCCCTGCAGAGGTCGATGAACGGCCCATCGGTGTAGGTCGAGATGATCTCGTCGTCGGAGAACTCGCCCAACCTCTCCAGCTTGAGCGGGTCGTCCGAGAAACGCTTCTTTGCTTCGCCCTGGGAAACCTCTTCGCGCGTAAAAGGATATTTCTCCGCGATGACCTTCTTCATCTCCGACTCGAACTGCGAGAGGTCTTCGGGAGTGAACGGTTGTTCGACTTCGAAGTCGTAGTAGAAACCGTCCTCGATTGCCGGACCGAAGCCGATTTTGGCATCAGGCCTCAGCCGTCGAACGGCAGTCGCCAGGATGTGCGCGCCGGAGTGCCGCAGCACGGCCAGCGACTCCGGATCTTTCTCGGTGAGAACACGGAAATCTCCGCCCTTTCTGAGCGGAGTGATGAGGTCCTGGATTTCGCCGTCGACCTTGACCGCGATTGCGTCGCGGAGCAGCCGGGGCCCGATTGACGCGACGATCTCGCGCGGCAGAGTGCCTTCGGGAACTTCACGGGTGGCGCCGTCGGGGAGCTTCAGCGTCAACATTTTTTCGTATGATTTCGAGTACTGCGGATGGCCTTTCTTTTGCTCCCCGTTAAGGTATCGTTTGCAGATACCCTTCGCCACAGGCCCTACACTTATGTCCCGCTTCCGCTTTCGTAACGAAGTCCCCTACGTCTACGACGAAGAGGAAGAAGAATCTTCCTCGCGCAGCGCGCTCTTCATTGCCATCGGCGCTGCCGCCGGCTTCGCCGCGGGCGTTTTAATGGCGGAACGCTTCGGGGGATTCAAAGGCTTGACCGACAGAATCAAGGACACCTTTGGAGGAGGAACCGAGGGCGAAGAGGATTTCGACTACGAGGGCCTCGATGAAGATGAATTTGATCCAGATTTCGAAGATGATTTCGACACACCCAAGGCTTCGGTGAACGGGTCCGAGGAGCTGGAAGACCGGGTGCTGGAGGCCTTCCGAAACGACCCGACGCTCAGTGAGCGTGCCATCGACATCGGCGCCGTGGAAGCTGGAATAATCGAGCTCACCGGTTGGGTGAATTCGGAGGAAGAGTCGCGCCAGGCAGTCGTCGTCGCGCGTGGCGTTCCCGATGTCGAGACTGTGGTCAACCGGCTGGGCGTCCGCACCGAAGAAGATCTCTTCGACGACGCTGCCCACCGCTACGAGGATGGCGACCCCTCTTTCACCGAAAGGCACTGGGAAGGACAACAGGTAGGAACCGGCCGTCGCCGTCAGGGAAATTCAACGGAGATCGATCGTCACGCCGATCCCCGCAATAAACTCGAAGATCGTTCGCTCAAAGAGGACAGGGCATTCATGGCAGCAGCTGAGGACATTCCCGACGCCGCAGAGCGTCGCAAGACGACCAAGAAAGCGCGCGGCGGCCGTACTGATGGCTCGCCAGTAGCGCCAACCGGCGTACCGAAAGCAGACCACGTTGCCGATCCGGAAAACGCGCCGCCGACCAATGGCGTGCATCCGAGGCCACAAAGCACCTAGCCATTCGCAAGAAGCATCTGTCGGGTAAGACCGCGAGTCTTACCCGAGAAATTGGCGCCCGTTAACTTGCGCCTGAGATGACCACAAACCACGAGCTGCCCGCCCAGTACGATCCTGGGGAGACGGAGCGCGCCATTTACCAGCGTTGGGTCGACGCTGGAATCTTCTCCGCTGAAGAAAAACGCAGTCGCCGCAACGGAGGCGATCGCGAACCCTTCGTGGTCGTGATGCCGCCACCCAACGTGACGGCAGTTCTGCACATGGGCCACGGTCTCAACAACACGGTGCAGGACGTGATCGTCCGGTGGCGCCGGATGGTTGGCGATGAGACGCTTTGGGTTCCCGGCACCGACCACGCCGGCATCGCCACTCAGAACATCATCGAAAAACAGCTCGCCGCCGAGGGCAAGTCGAAGGCGGATCTCGGGCGCGAGGCGTTCGTCGCGCGGACCGTGGCATTCGTCGCGGAGACCGGCGGTGAGATCCTGCGTCAGCTGCGCGCGATCGGCGCATCGGCGGACTGGAATCGAACCGCCTACACCTTTTCTCCGGAGCTGTCGCTCGGTGTTCGCGAAGCGTTCGTCCAACTTTACGAGCGCGGACTGATCTATCGCGGGCATCGCGTGATCCACTGGTGCCCGCGGTGCCTGACGTCGTTGAGTGACGAGGAGGCCGAGCACACCGAGGAAACGGGTAATCTTTATGAGATCGCCTACCGCATCGCTGACTTCGAGAACATGCGCGCGAGCTCGCTTCCTGCGTCGGCGCCACACGTCATCACGGGATTGGTCAGAGTCGCGACAACCCGCCCCGAGACAATGCTTGGCGATGTCGCGCTCGCCGTGCATCCCGATGACAGTCGCTACAACTGGTTGATCGGGCAACATGTTCTCATCCCGATTAGCAACGTACGCATCCCCGTGATAGGCGACGAATACGTCGATCCGGCATTCGGCACCGGCGTCGTCAAGATCACGCCCGCGCACGATCCAAATGACTTCGAGGTCGGCAAGCGACACAAGTTGCCGATGCCCGTTATCATGGCGCCCGACGGCACGATGGCCAATGGCGTCGACGCAGACTCGCGCGTCCCCGCTGATCTCCTAGGCATCGACAGGTTCGAGGCCCGCGAGCGAATAGTCCGCGCGCTGGAAAAAACCAAGCAGCTCGGTCACGTTCGCCCACACCAGCACGCCGTGAGGCACTGCTACCGCTGCGACACTGTCGTTGAGCCGCGCCTGTCCGATCAGTGGTTCGTGAAGATGGAGCCGCTGGCCAAGCCCGCGCTCAAGGCGGTGCGCGATGGAACCATCCGCATTCTTCCCGAGCGCTGGGAAGCCGTTTACGTCAATTGGCTGGAGAACATCCGCGACTGGAATATTTCACGCCAACTTTGGTGGGGCCATCGCATCCCCGTCTGGTATTGCGACAAGTGCGATAGCGTCATCGTCAGTCGCACCGATGTCGCGGCATGCAATAAGTGCGGCGGCAACGTGCGCCAGGACGAGGACGTCCTCGACACCTGGTTCTCTTCCTGGCTCTTTCCGATATCCACGCTCGGCTGGCCCGACAAGAATTCCGCCGCCCTCGCTGCGTTTTATCCGACCGACGATCTGATCACCGCGCCGGAGATTTTGTTCTTCTGGGTCGCGCGCATGATCATGGCCGGCTACGCTTTCATGGACGCGCCGCCGTTCCACACCGTGTACCTCACGGGCACGGTGCGCGACATGAATCACGTCAAGATGTCCAAGTCGCTGGGCAATGGCATCGACCCGCTCGACGTCGTCACCCAATTTGGCGCCGACGCGCTGCGCTACACGGTGATCTCAGGAATGGGCATGGGCGCTGATCTCATGCTGGATCACCGCGATCTCGAGAGATCATTCGCGCCAGGCCGCAACTTCGCGACGAAGCTATGGAATATCGGGCGGTTCCTCCTCGGCAACGTCGGCGGCACACCGGTGAGAAGCGTCGACGAGCTGCGCGACACAGATCTCACTCTACCCGACCGATGGATACTTGGAGGGTTGAACGCGACCGTCCTCGAGTGCGACGCCGCTCTCGGACCGGCGCGCCCAGAGAATGGAAAATGGCGGCCGGAAGAGCGGTACAGTGGACTTCGCCTCAGCGAATACTCGGAAGCAGCTCGTCGATTTGTCTGGAACGACCTGGCTGACTGGTATCTCGAGACGACCAAAGGTCGGATTGGAGTCGCCGGTGACGACAGTGAAGTCGCTCGCGCGGTTCTCACTCACTCCTTTGACTGGGCGTTAAGACTGCTCCATCCGATCATGCCCTTTATCACCGAGACGCTGTGGCAGCGACTGCCCTTCCCGGTCGACGCCGATCGCAGCGAGTTCCTGGCGGTCGCGCCATGGCCGATTCCACATCTCGGCTCAAAAGAAGAACGTGCCGCTATGGCGAGCTTCGATCTCGTTTGCGACGCGGTGAGAGCAGTTCGGCAGATTAGATCCGACTATGCAATTCCGCCCGGCAAGTCAATCGATGTCGCCGTTCAATCGCGCGCCAACGAAACCCTCTTCCGAGATCACGCCCAGTTGATCGGGCGACTCTCGCGATCCGCGGTATCAGTCGGCGGGAAGCCGACCGAAGCGGGCGCCGCTCATGCCGTGCTTCCCGACGGCAGCGAAGTGACAGTCCCGCTCGGCGGACTCGTCGATCTCACAAAGGAGTGCGGCAAGCTCCGCGCGGAGCTCGAGCAGCTCGAGACCCAGCTCGACGCTTTGTCCAAGCGTCTGCAGAACGAAGGATTCACGAAGCGCGCGCCCGCCAACGTCGTCGAAGCGGAACGCAAGAAAGAGCAGGACTGGACCAAACGGCGCGTACAACTCGCGGAAAAGGTGTCGGCACTTTGCGGCGGCTGACCGCCGTCGCGTTGCTCGGATTGGCGTGTGCATCGCCCGGTATGCCGCCGGGCGGTCCGCCTGACGTTGCCGCGCCCCAGCTCATCGCCATCACTCCGGACTCCGGTACACTCGGCGTTCGGCCAAAGGAATTGCTATTCCGGTTTGACGAAGTGGTGTCAGAGAGACCCGCCTCGGTCACGTCATTGTCGAACCTGTTTTTGATTTCGCCGCGGAACGGAGCACCGTCGGCGTCATGGCACCGCGAAGCGATCGGAGTGAAGCCGGCGCGTGGCTGGCTGCCGAATACCGCGTACACCATCATCATGCAGAAAGGCGTTGCCGACATTCGCGGCAACGTTCGAAACACCGGGGTAACGACCTTCTTTTCTACCGGCAAGACGATCCCACACACGAGGATCTCGGGCAACGTCTTCGATTGGGCGTCGGGCGCGCCCGCTGCCGGTGCTCTGGTAGAATCTTTTGCGCTTCCCGACAGCATCCACCCGTACATCGCAATCGCGGATTCCAACGGCGCGTTCCTGATGGAGCACATGCCTCCCGCGCGATACACGCTGCGCGCCTACCTCGATCGGAATAACAATTCAGGAATAGATCCCAGCGAGCCATGGGACAGCGTTTCGATCTCGCTGGCAGATAGCGGTCGGTCGGACCTGGTGATTTTCACCCATGACACGATCCCACCGCGAATACGCGATGTCCGCGCGGTAGACTCCACTACCCTGCTGGTGACGTTCGACAAGCCGATCGATCCCGGACAGACTCTGACCGCCTCGAATTTCGCTGTACTCGGACCCGACTCTCTGCCGATTGGAATCGTCAGCGTTGGCGCGCCGCCGAAGGACACTGCGCGACCAGCCGCCGTCGTTCCTACAGTTCCGTCCACCGCGCAGCCGGCGGCCGGTCGTGCACCCGTGCGACTTCCACCGGCGGACACGGTCGCCAGGCCGAAAGCTGTAATGCCCAAGCCGATCCCACTCCAGGAAGCTCAGATAAAATTGCAGCGACCGCTTGTTCAGAAAACCGCGTATCGCGTCCGCGCGACGGGGATTCGCGGACTGCTCGGATTCAGCGGCAACAGCGAGCGCGTTTACACCGTTCCCGCGCCCGCACCACCGCCGGCAGCGCGGCCGACGACTACGCCACCGACGACTCCGGCCCCAGCTCCGGCAAATCCGACCAACAGCACACCGCCGCCGAAACCATGACGGACTCGAGACGCGATCTGCCCAGTGTCGGCTCACTCCTCGAGACTGCCGGAGTGAAGCTGCTCCTCGAGCAACACCCGCGACGCGTAGTGGTCGACGCAGTGCGCGATAGCGTCGAAGCAGCGCGGGCCGCTGGCGGTGGTGACAAGACGCAACAGCAGTGGCTGGACACCATCAGCTCCGCCATCCGCAACGCGTCGCGGCCGTCCCTGCGCCGGCTAATAAATGCGACTGGTGTCATTCTCCACACCAACCTTGGCAGAGCACCATTGCCGGAAGCCGCCATTCACGCCATCCAACAGGTCGCCGAGGGATTCAGCAATCTCGAGTACGATATCGCGACGGGACAGCGCGGTTCGCGATACTCGCATTGCGTCGGCCTGCTCACTCAGCTGACCGGCGCCGAGGATGCACTGGTGGTGAACAACTGCGCGGCAGCGATGGTGCTGACGCTCAACGCCCTCGCCCAGAAAAAAGAGGTCCTCGTCTCTCGCGGTGAGCTCGTCGAGATCGGGGGGAGCTTCCGGATCCCGGATATCATGGCGCGCAGCGGTGCCAAACTTGTCGAAGTCGGCACCACCAATCGCACCCACGACGACGACTACCGGCGAGCGATTACACCGAAGACGGCCGCCATCGTCAAGGTCCACAGAAGCAACTTTGCCATCGAGGGATTCACCGCCGACGTCAGTGTCGAAGGGCTGGTGTTCATCGCGGCCGAGCATGGATTGCCGGTCGTCCACGACCTCGGCAGCGGACTCATGCTCTCGCTCGACGCCTACGGCTTAACCGGCGAGCCCACGGCATCGACCGCCATTGCTTCCGGCGCAACTCTGGTCCTCATGAGTGGGGACAAGCTGCTCGGCGGTCCACAAGCGGGAATAATCCTCGGCAAGGAGGCGGTCGTCGCGAAGCTGCGCAAGAATCCGCTCACCCGCGCGTTACGCGTCGACAAGCTCACCCTCTCCGCGCTCGAAGCGACGCTGAGGATTTACCTCGATCCGACCCGCGCTCTCCGCGACATTCCGGTGCTGTCGATGCTCACCGAGAGCGTCGAGCAAATCGAGTCGCGTGCACGTGCCGTCACCGCCGGGCTCGCTTCCCACGGAATAATAGCCGAGGTCGTACCCAGCCAATCCAGCGTTGGGGGCGGTGCTTTCCCCACCGCGGAAATCGCGTCGCGCGCCATCGCGATCAGTGGCGATGTTACGGCCTTCGAGGAACGGCTTCGGCTCGGCGAGCCCGCGGTCATCGGCCGCATCTCTGAGCAGCGTTTGCTGCTGGATCTGCGGAGCGTGCAACCCCGCGAAGATGCCGCGCTCACCACCGCCGTTCTCCGGGCACGCGCGTGAGCAGGACCCCCGACGCGGTTTTCTTCGACCGCGACGGCACTCTGATGGAAGACGCGCATTATATCAAATCGCCGACGCAAGTGAGGTTGCTGCCCGGCGCCGCCCGCGCAGTGAAGCGAATCAACGACGCCGGGATCCGCGCCATAGTCGTGACCAACCAGTCGGGCATTGATCGCGGAATCTTCACCGTCGATGACTACGAGGCGGTGAAAGCGCAGTTCGAGGCGCTGCTGCAAGCACAGGGCGCCCGCATCGACGCCAGCTATTTCTGCCCTCATCATCCGGGCTATACGGGGGCCTGCGACTGCCGGAAGCCGGCCACGAAAATGTTCGAGGACGCGATGCGCGATTTTGGACTGAAGCCGTCCAACGTCGCCTACATCGGCGATCGCTGGCGCGACGTCGCAGTCTCCAAAAGACTCGGCGGACGTGGCATCATGATCTCATCGCCGATGACCAATGATGACGATCGAGCACGAGCCGCATCCGACGAGATCGAGACGGCTGAGTCCATAACCGACGCCGTCGATATGCTGCTTGGTCTTACTGCCGCAAACAACTCGGCGTAAAATCGGGCATGCCGTCACGAATCGCAGTTCTCGCCTCGGGACGCGGCTCGAATCTCCAGGCAATCATAGATCACTTCGACAGTATCGCCCGTGAGCGTGTGGCGAAGGTCGTTCTGGTTGCGTCCAACCGCTCCGATTCTCCCGCGCTCATTCGCGCGGCGACTGCTTCAATTGACATCGCCAGTTTCGATGTGGCCGACGATGGCGCCCAGCTCCTCGAGCTGTTGCGCAGATTTCGCGTCGATCTCGTGGTTCTCGCTGGATACCTGAAGCGTGTTCCGCCCTCGGTGATTCGGGAATACGGGGGGCGGATCATCAACATTCACCCTGCCTTGCTGCCCGCTTTCGGTGGAGAAGGCATGTATGGTGCGCGGGTCCACGAGGCCGTCATCGCGTCCGGCGCGCGTGAGAGCGGCGTTACCGTGCATCTGGTCGACGACGACTACGACCGTGGTCCTATCGTCGCTCAATGGCGCGTCCCCGTCGAGGAATCGGACACGCCTGAATCGCTGGCGGCTCGGGTACTCGCCGTCGAGCACGTCGTTTACCCGCGCGTCGTTGAAATGGTCGCGTTGCTCTTAACCACTGAATCCAAGATTTCTGTCTGATATGCCAACTGCACTCCTCTCTGTCTCTGACAAAACCGGTCTCGGTGACTTCGCCACCCGTCTGATCGAGCTCGGCTGGGATCTCATTTCAACAGGCGGCACTGCCACCGCGCTCCGCTCTGCCGGCATCAAGGTGCGCGATGTCAGCGACGTCACCGGATTTTCGGAAATGCTCGAAGGGCGTGTGAAAACGCTTCACCCGGCGGTTCACGGTGGGCTTCTTGCGCGGCGCGATTCACCCGAGCACATGAAGGCGCTCGAAGATCAGCACATCTCACCGATCGATCTCGTCGCCGTCAACCTCTATCCCTTCGAGGAGACGGTCGCTCGCGGAGGAGCCAAGCCGCACGAGATCATCGAGCAGATCGACATCGGCGGACCGTCGATGCTTCGCTCCGCGGCGAAGAATTTCGAGTCGGTGACCGTCATCGTCGATCCCGCAGACTATGCGCGCGTTATCGCGGCGTTGGAAGCCGGGGACGATGACATCGACCTCCGCCGCCTGCTGGCGGAAAAAGTCTTTGCGCGCACAGCAGCGTATGACGCCGCGATTGCACATTGGTTCGGCTGCGAGCGCGCCGAGATTTTTCCGGAGCGGATCGCGGTATCAGTCGAGAAGGCGACGACGCTCCGATACGGCGAGAACCCCGGCCAGCGAGCCGCCTTCTATGTCGAGCGAAAGCACAACGGCATTGCCGCCCTTCGCCAGAAAGGAGGCAAGGAGCTTTCGTTCAACAATCTGCTCGATCTGGAAGGCGCGCTGTTCGCGAGCGACCCGTTTCAGAATGAGATCTGCTGCGCGATAGTGAAGCACACCACCCCCTGCGGACTCGCCACGTCGACTTCGCCGCTCGAGGCCTACAAGAAAGCGCTGGCCTGCGATCCCGTTTCGGCTTTTGGCTCGGTGATTTCATTTACGGTTCCGGTTGAGGACGAAACGGCGGAAGCCGTGTCGAGCCTGTTCGTCGAGTGCGTCGTCGCACCACAGTTCTCATCCGGTGCTTTGGAGATTCTCGGTCGCAAGAAAAACCTGCGCGTCCTCGAGGGTGTGGCCAAATGGGAAGATCACGCCCTCGACTACAAACGCGTCCGCGGCGGATTTCTCGCCCAGGAGCGCGCCGCCGAGGACAGCGGCAAACCCGAATGGAAGGTCGTGACGAAACGCCAGCCAACCGAAGACGAGCTCCGCAATCTCGATTTCGTCTGGCGCGTAGTCGGTAGTGTGAAATCAAATGCGATCGTTCTTGCCCGCGACGGTGCCACGATCGGGATCGGCGCCGGTCAGATGTCCCGCGTCGATGCTGCCTTCATGTCCGTGCACAAAGCGGGACTGGCGGGTCACGACACCAAAGGGTCGGTGATGGGCTCCGATGCGTTTTTCCCATTCCGGGACGGCGTCGAGCAGGCCGCCGAGGCTGGTGTATCGGCAATCGTTCAGCCCGGCGGATCGGTAAGGGACCAGGAAGTCATCGACGCTGCCAACGAGTACGACATCGCGATGATCTTCACCGGCATGCGCCAGTTCCGCCACTAGTTGATGACGGTAACTGCCCGCGAGGGGTACGAACCAGACTACAGCCCTTCGTTTCGATCCGCGGCAATCGCCGCGCTCGCGGTTTTCGCTCTCTATGTGGTGACGCTGGCCCCGTCCACCGCGATGTGGGACACCAGCGAGTACATCGCTGCGGCGTACACTCTGGGCCTGCCCCACCCGCCGGGAAACCCTTTCTTCGTTCTGCTCGGCCGATTCTTCGCAGTTCTGCCAATCGCTCCCAACGTCGCGATGCGGATCAACATCCTCGCCGCGCTCTGCAGCGCCGGTGCAGCCGGAATGTGGTTTCTCATCACAGAGCGTGTGCTGGTAGGGTGGCTTCCCGAGCGGTGGCAGCGAATTGTCGGCGGATCGCTCGCCGCCTTGCTCGGTGCAACGGCATTCACAGTTTGGGCGCAATCGGTCGTCAACGAAAAAGTTTATACCATCTCGCTCTTCGGTCTCGCGGTGGTATCCTGGCTCACCGTGCGCTGGTGCGACGACCCCTACGGTCGCAAGGCCGATCGCCTGCTGGTGATGGTCGCTTACCTCAGCGGACTCGGCTACGCGAATCACATGGCCGGGTTTCTGGCGCTGCCGGCGGTCGCCGTGGCGGTGCTGCTCCGCCGTCGCGACACGGTGCTGCGCTGGCGACTTCTGCTCGCCATCGCCGGCGCGCTGGCGCTGGGGATGACGCCCTTCCTCACCCAGCCCCTTCGCGCCGCGTATTTCCCCGCCATCAACGAAGGCGAGCCGACAGGATGCGCAACTCAGATTCATGTCGGCTGCACCTTCAGCAAAACGACGTACGACCGCTTCATGTACAACTTCAATCGTGGCCAGTACGGGAAGCCTGGATTGACGGACAGACAGGCGCCGTTCATAGCGCAGGTCGAGATGTGGTGGGTGTACTTCCGCTGGCAGTGGCTGCGTGACCCGCTCGACAATCACCCGGGTCTCCAACAGATGTTCGCTACACTGTTCCTGCTGCTCGGCGGACTCGGCGGTTACGTCCACTGGAATCGCGATAAGAAATCATTCGCGTTCTTCGGACCGCTGATGTTCATGGTGACGCTGGCCCTCATCTACTACATGAACTTCAAGTACGGATCGTCGCAGGCGCCCGAGCTCGGAGACAGCGTGCCGAGGGAGGTGCGCGACCGTGACTACTTCTATCTCTGGAGCTTCTCGGCGTGGAGCGTGTGGGCGGCGCTGGGAATGGTGTTCGTATGGGAAACCGTCGCCGCTCTGATCGCGTCCGACAAGGTGACAGTTGGCGGCGAGACGCGCGATTTGCCAAGACGCCGAAGCTGGTTCCTCTCGGCACCCCTTTTGGCCGTTGCACTGGTACCACTCTTCGCGAATTGGGCATCCGCATCACGAAGCGGGCAGACCGATACCGCCGATTTCGCCGCTGATCTGCTTAATTCGGTCGAGCCGTATGGAATTCTCATCACCGCCGGCGACAACGACACGTTTCCGCTTTGGTACGCGCAAGAGGTTGAGGGAGTCCGTCGCGATGTGATCGTCGCCTGCCTGTCGCTGCTCAACACGGATTGGTACGTCAGGCAGATGCTTCGCCGGCCGATCTATGAGTACGACTCGGTGCGTGGTCCGGCGATTTATCGTGGTAAGGTCTGGAAGAAGCCTTCCGGTCCGCCGCTCAAGCTCACCATGGAAGAAGCCGATGCAGTTCCGCCGGCGATCGAGTTGAGCACCGCGCAAACTTTCCGTAAGGAAGGCACCGACCTGTTGGTGAATATTCCGCCGCGTCAATTCGACGGTTTCGCCGGTCTCGAGCGTGCCGACATTTTCGTGCTCTACATGATTCGCGACGCATTTCCCGAGCGCCCGTTTTTCTTCAGCCGCACCACCGGCGGGTACGTCGAAGAGCTCGGTTTTTCGCCGTATACCGTGACTACGGGTCTCGGGCGCAAGCTGATGCCGACCAAACCCGTGGCGGGCAACGGCGTCGCCGCCGTCGAAGGCGAGGGTTGGTTCAACGTCGAGACGACGCGTGCACTTTGGGAGACGGCGTTTAAAGCCCCTCGATCCATCGCGCAGCGCGACCTGTGGGTGGACCGCCCGTCGGCAGGCATTCCTTTTCTCTACATTCGGACCGGCCTGATTCTCAGCGCCGCCTTGTCCCAGCTTGGCAAGAACGACGAAGCTGCAAAGATCCGCGCGTCGGTCGAGGGTATCGCCAAAGCGACCCAGCTCACGGACGTCGTCGCGCGCGTTGCTCGTTAGCTTTACCTTGAGTCGGGAGGGTTGGCAGAACGGCTATTGCACCAGTCTTGAAAACTGGCGCCCGCAAGGGCTTGGGGGTTCGAATCCCTCACCCTCCGTCCGCGATGCATAGATGTGAAATACCGACTTTAGTTCGCAATCCGCGCAGTCCGCCCGCGCAAAATCGAACGCCACCCGATCTCGGATCGAGTGGCGTTTCGTACATCGACTCAGCTTCCGCTTCGCTCTTGCTTCGCTCTTCCGCTTCCCTCGTCCCGCCTACTGCCCCTGCACCCTCGGTGCTGGACCAAGCTGGTTCAATCTCGACTTCATCGAGCTGAATCCAGAATCGTTTGTCTGAAGGCTGTTAAGCTGTGACGCAGGCACCGAGTTCAGCATTCGCTGGATGTCCGCGATACGGTCTGATGTTCCCGGGTGATCCGAGAACCACGCCGCGGCGTTTCCGTTTCCGGACTGTTGCTCTTCAGCCAGCAGCTTCTGGAAGAACGTGTACATCCCGCGCGGGTTGATGCCGGCGCGAATCACGTTATTGAATCCTCCCTCGTCAGCCTGAACTTCGTCGGTTCTGCTGAACTTGGCGAAGACCGCCGTGCCGCCCACGTTGATGGCCGCCTGGGCGATACCACTCTGACAAATGCCGGTGAGCGCGCAAGCAATGCCGACTCCAACGTTCGCACCCTGCGCCTGCTCCATCTGCTTCACCGAGTGGCGTCGCACCACGTGCTCGATCTCGTGGCCGATCACACCCGCGACTTCAGACATGTTGCTGGCGCGCTCGAGAACGCCGCGGTTGACATAGACGAATCCGCCCGGCAGCGCGAAGGCGTTGACGACGCTGGAGTTCACCACCTGAAACTGCCAATTGAGGTCGCTTCTGGACGTCGTTCTGGCGATCCGCTGTCCAAGCTGGTTCACGTAGTTCTGGATCACGGCGTCCTGGACCATGGGCAGCTGCGCACTCACCTGCTGCGCTTCCTCCTGCCCCATTTGAACTTCCTGTTGAGTCGAGACACCGCATCCGGCCAGCAATACGGCCGTTGCGACTGTAAATGAGACTTTTTTCAGCATCCGGGCCCCCGGCATCATGTGACGTTTGTCGGCCCCCAAATGAGCGCCGTACCCTCATGAAAAGCAGAAAGCAAGCCAGAAATCCGGCCTCCGGCGGTTTAGTTCACGCCGGAACCCGCTGGCGCCAGCATAGGGCGGTCGATCACTTTTCAGCCATCGCTTCCGGACTTACGACATGGCTGACTTCACTCAGGAATGGATCGAGCACCTCAAGAGCCAAATCGCTGGCCGCATGGGCATCGTCAAGGACAAAATGGATCCCCAGGTCTACGACGAGCTGGTAACCGACCTGGCGTGGTTCACGTTCCGCTTCGCGCGGGACCCGGATACCAAAATGAGAAAAGTCTTCCGATAAGTTCGTCGCTCCAGCGGCACTAGATTCGCCGTAGTGGCATCCGGACGAGCCAGGAGAGAGACGCGATGCCGAAGTGTGAAGTCTGCGGCAACGACTACGACAAGTCATTCACCGTTACAATGCAGGGGAAGGGGCACGTCTTCGACTCCTTCGAGTGCGCCATCCACAAGCTTGCACCGAAGTGCTCCCATTGCGGCTGCAAAATCATCGGCCACGGTTTGGAGAGCGAAGGCACGTTCTATTGCTGCGCGAGCTGCGCGGAGATGTCGGGCGTGAAAGGACTGGAAGACAGAGTCTAAACGCGGAGAGGAATCCTGGTGAAATGGAAAAGCCGGCGTGATCCGGATGGCAAGATCGGTGACGAGCGGGTGCGCACGAGGTTCGCCTGGCTCCCGGTCGATGCCGATGACGGATTTACATATTGGTTGACACCCGTAGTGGTGCGCGAACAGCTGCTGCCCAAGGTGACGCGCGGCGGTTTCGAGGACGATGAGCACGATTGGTCTGTCGTCGAAGCCAAGCCGCTCAAAGAGCGCAAGAAGTCCAACAAGAAGTAGCGGCCGCGGGCGGCTTGCAGTTAACCGTTGATCTGAACGCCGACCTTGGCGAAGGCTTCGGCGAATCCCGCCTCGCGCAGGACGAGGCGCTGCTGGATCTTGTCTCTTCAGCCAACGTCGCCTGCGGATTTCACGCCGGTGATGTCACGACGATGCGCGATACCGTTCGGTCTGCAAAGGAGCGCAGTGTCACCATTGGCGCGCACCCTTCGTATCCGGACATTCCCGGTTTCGGGCGGCGCGAATTGGGTTTGCCCGCAAAAGAGATCTTCCGCCACGTCGAGTACCAGATCCGATCGCTGATGGATGTCTGCTCGCTGATGGGCGCCCGCATTTCCTACGTGAAGCCGCACGGTGCGCTCTATAACCGCGCGGTGTGGGACGAAAAAGTCGCCGACGCGATAGTTCAGGCAATCCAGAAAACCAACCCCGAGCTAAGCCTGCTCGGTCTCCCGTCCAGTGAGATGTCGCGCGCCGCAGCACGTGGGCAAATTCAATTTGTGAACGAGGCGTTTGTCGATCGCGCCTATCGAAAGGATGGGTCGCTGGTGCCGCGCACCGAATCGGGCGCCGTCATCCACGACGTTGAAGAAGCCGTCGAACGCGCCATCACACTGATACGCATGCGTAGCCTCGCCGCCGCTGACGGCTCGGTGGTGCACATCGACGCGCGGTCGCTGTGCGTGCACGGCGACAATCCGGAATCGACGGAGATGCTTCGGAAGCTCCGCGCTCGACTCGAATCTGTCGGGGCCAAAATAGCCCCTTTTGCAGCTTGATCCTCTCCGAGCCGCAGGCGTTCCCCCTCGGCGATTCGGCAGTAACGATCAAATTCGGCACCGAGCGATCACCCGATCTGCTGCGGCGCATTCACGCCGTCGCGCATGCCCTCGCTGCGGCTCGCCTGCGAGCTGTAGAGGACGTTGTACCCTCTTATCTTGCCCTGACGGTCTTCTACGATCCGTTACACGCGACCTATCAGGAGATGGCGACGCGCCTCGTCTCGTTTTGCCGCCAGGTAGTTGATTCGGAAGCAGCACGAGTGAGAGGTCGCGAGCACGTTATTCCCGTTCGGTATGACGGCATCGATCTGGATTCCGTAGCGAAAGCGACGGGCCTCCATGCGAAAGAAGTCGTTGCCCGACACGCCTTGCGTACATATAACGTTGATCTGCTCGGGTTCGTCCCCGGCTGGGCCTACCTGAGCGAGCTCGACCCATCGCTGCAAATACCTCGCAGACCTCAGCCCCGACCGCGTGTCGCGGCCGGCAGCGTCGCCATCGCTGCTGCACAGACCGGCATATATCCACTTGACACTCCCGGCGGCTGGCACATCATCGGGACGACCAGCACGGTGATGTTCGACCCGGCACGCGATCCACCATCGCTGTTAAGCGCCGGCGATACGGTGCGGTTCGAGCCGGTCGCATGATCAGCATCACCAAGGCACCGCCCTATCTCACCATCCAGGACGCTGGACGAAAAACCGCGCGATCTGCCGGAGTACCGCCCGGTGGAGCGATGGATTCTTTTGCCTTGTGCGTCGCAAATGCGCTCGTTGGAAACCCGACTGACTCGGCAGTCCTCGAGTGGGCGCTCGGCGGCGGATCGATCAGGTTCGACCGTGACTGTGCGTTCGCACTGGCAGGAGCCACTGCCCATGCCGCGCTCTCCGGGTCCGACGTGGCGCCTTGCACCACCACTTACGCGCGCGCTGGAGAAGTTCTCTCGGTCCAGCAGATCGTCGGCGGCCGCTTCCTCTACCTCGCGTGCAGTGGCGGTTTCGACGTCCCTCTTCTGCTCGGCAGCAGGTCAACTTATCTGCCAGGCCGCTTCGGTGGCCTGGACGGACGCACCATAAAAACCGGCGACTCACTCACGGCTGGAGCAGCAACGGCAGATGCGCCGCCCGCGGGTTTCCACTGCGCTCCCGACCTCATGCCGCGCTACGACAGCGGAATCCTGCACGTCACGCCGGGAACGCAGCACGCGATGTTCGATGAGTCGTCTTGGCGAATCTTCACGGAAGGCTCCTATCGCGTATCGATGGCTTCCGATCGGACCGGCTACAAACTCGAAGGCGCGGCAATCGCAAACTCGCTCGGGACGCTGCCCTCGGAAGCAGGATGCCCTGGAACCATTCAGGTTCCCGCCGATGGCGCGCCCATCTGTCTCATGGCCGATGCGCCAACCGTCGGAGGATATCCAAAAATCGCCGTCGTCAGCGAAGCCGATTTGCCTATTCTCGCGCAGCGACGCCCAGGAGACTCGATAAGGTTCGAGCTCATCTCCATTGATCAGAGCCAGCGCGCGCTCAAGCGACGCGCGTCCGACCTCAACGCCGTCGTCCACTCGGCAAAACGAGCCCCTCGCGGTTAGGCGCGGCTCCTGCATGAGAGGAGTCAAGCGCCGCGTCAGCGGCTAAACAAACCGTTGGAGGCTGGATATATGGAACGCAGTGAGAGTGCGGGGCTTAACCCCAACGCGGACGGCGAACAGACAAGTTTTCAGAACTCGGGCGCCGAACGTTTCTCGGCTTCGAGTACGGAATCCGGCGCCGGCACCAGTGAATCGGACAGCGGCATCAAAGGCCGCGTCAGAAACGTCGCGTCGACCGTCAAGGATAAAGCGTCCGGTCTTCCGTCCATAATTGCCGACGGACTTGAAGCCGGTGCGAACGCGCTGCGCCAAAATCGCGCGGCCGCGGCGGAGACCACCAGTGGTAGCTCTGTCGCTCTCACCAACGACTCCAGCATCACCGCCGTCACCGATACTCTCGCCTCCGGTATGCAATCGAGCGCCGATTGGATCCGCGACGCCGATATGGACAAGCTCAAGGCCGGCGTCGAAAAGCAGGTCAAGGAGCATCCAGCCAGAACGCTCCTGGTCGCGCTCGGCGCCGGCTATCTGATCGGCAAAGCACTCCGCCGGTAACGCGCGAATGCTGACCGCACCACCATCGAACCGCGGACTCGGCGAGATCCTTCGCGAGGTCGCCGAGGACGGCGCGCATTTGGCGCGCCAGGAAGTGAACCTCGCGCGGATCGAGTTCGCCAAGATCGCGCGCGACGTTGGCAAGGGAACCGGTTTCACTGTCGCGGCCGCGATGCTCGGGCTGCTCACGGTGCAGATGCTGGTCTTCGGATTCGTGCTGCTGATGGGCGACGCGCTCTTCAGAGGTCACTACTGGATCGCGGCATTCGTCCTCACCTTCATACTCGGTGGAGTAGCGTTCTTTCTGCTCAAGCGCGGAACCGCCCTGCTCTCCCCAGGCAACATCAAGCCAACGCAAACGCTGGCGACGTTACGGAGACATAACGATGACTGAGACGACGACCGAGGTCCGCGCCGACATCGAGCAGACGCGCGCCCGCATGTCCGGAGCGATCGCCGAGCTCGAGCGCAAAGTAGATATGACGCAGCAAGTGAAGGATCATCCGTGGGCTGCAGTCGGCATCGCCCTCGGCGCAGGTTTCGCGCTTAGCGGTTCGCGCACGGACGTCAAGGCGGCGAGGGTCACTGCCCAGGCGACCAGGGACACCAGCACGAAGCTTGGCACGGCACTCGACGGTGTGCTCGCCGCGCTCATTGGCGGTGTCGCGCAGGCTCTTCAGAGTCGGGTCGATGGCGCCGTCAACGACGTCGTGAAATCGATTCGTGGTAGCTCGAGCTCCTCAAGCTTTACCGCCTCGCAGCGGGCCGGCGAGAGCCCGATGCGGGCCGACTGAGCACGCAACCCGGACGTTCGGAACAGAGTCCAATCTTGCGCTGAACCACTGCACGTCATAAATCCGATGCTGGCCTGAAATGGAGCTGTAGAACGGCTCCATTTCTTTTTGCGCGGAGGCAGCGCTGCCATCCCGGATTCCAGTTATTGCCGTCGGTATCACTGCCGCGCTCCTTCTCGCCATCGTCGGCCGAGCTCCGGCGCGGTCGGTGTCAGCGCAGGGTCCGCAACCAGCGGTAAAGCGACTCGCCCCGTTCCGGGTTCCGTCCGAAAGCGAGCTCACCGACACCGTCTTCCGCGCTTCGGCATTCCGTGGACGTGCGCTACTGCTGGCGACGCGGGATAGTCTTCCGCACAACGTCGGCAACTCGCTTCGGTGCGCCAGCTGTCATTTGGATAACGGACTCCGCCGCGATGCGATGCCCTGGGTCGGTAGCTACGCCCGGTTTCCGCAGTACCGCACCCGCAGCGGAAAAGTCGACCTCATCGAGGACCGCATCAACGACTGCTTCGAGCGCAGCATGAACGGTCGAAGACTGAACCCTTCGGGAAGAGATATGCGCGACATCGTGTCTTACCTTGCCTTTCTTTCGACGGGCGTGCCGGTCGGCGTTCAGATGGAAGGTCAGGGATTCCCGCGACTGACACCGATGAAGGGAGACCTGCAGCGCGGCGTGACGGTCTTCGCGGCGACCTGCGCGCGCTGTCACGGAGCAAGCGGTCAAGGCACCGCGCTCGCGCCACCACTCTGGGGCCCGCGCTCCTACAACAACGGCGCGGGAATGTCGCACATCAATACCGCCGCTTCGTTCATTCACGGCCTGATGCCCCTCGACCGTGCAGTGAGACTGACGCCGCAGGCCGCCTTTGACGTCGCCACCTACATCAACACCCGCCCTCGTCCCGACTTTCCGGGAAGGACGCGCGATTGGCCGCGCGGGGGAAAGCCGCCAGATGCCGATTACCACATTCTACCCGTCACTACAAAGGAGACATCACGATGAGCACAGACTCAATTCCATCACCGAAACGCCGGGAATTCCTCGGCCGCGTTGCCGCGGGCGCGGTCGCCCTCGGTCTTTCCTCGAGAATTCCGAGCGCCTTCGCCGCCGAGCCGGCGAGATCTGCCGATCAGACACCAAGCGACAAATGGATATCGGCAATCACCGGAAAGCATCGGCAGGTATTTGACGCACCCAATCACGAAAACGGCTGGGCGCTGCTCCACGTCCGCAACTACCTCAATACCTTGCGCGATACTTATCACGCTACGAAGCCCGACGTGACAGCCGTCGTCAGCATCTACGGACTTGGGACGATGCAGGCGTTCAACGACGACATGTGGAAGAAGTACAACCTCGGGGCCGCCAGCAAAGTCATGGACACCTCCAACGCGCCGGCTACTGCGAACGTGTTCGCCAAGGCTCCGGCTGGTAGTCCTTCGCTTGCGATTAGCGGTGGCCCGCTTCCGATTCCGGCCGACGCATCGATCTCAGCGCTCCAGGAGCGCGGCGCCGTTTTCATTCTTTGCAACAACGCCTACAACGTCTGGATGGGATTGCTCTCCGGCGGCGACGCGACGAAGGCTGCGGCGCTGCGGAAGGAATTCGACGCGAACATGCTGCCCGGAGTTTATCTGGTGCCGGCGATGGTAGTTGCTATCAACCAGGCGCAGAAGAACGGCTGTACGTACATGTACGTGTGACCTTTTTCTGAACCGAATGGACACCGCAGGTTTCGCATTCGATTTCTTCCGTTAACAAGCGGACCGCTGACGCGTCTCTCAAGCAACCGGTGGCAACCATCCATGCCCACCGGAAAAATCGTCAGAGGGAGGAGAATCAGATGTCAAATGCGAAGCTTGCGGTGTTCGCCGCCGCGCTCGTCATGGCCGTCGCCGGCAATGCGTCAGCTCAAACCGCGACTCCAGTTCACGCCGCTTTGAAGGCGCCACGACACATGACCAGACCGCAGCTGGTTTCGTGGTGCAAGAACCACCCTGCCGCAACCGCGGATTGCAAAGAAGTCCGCAACGACACCCGCGAGGTTCGCGCCGACCGCAAGGAGGTACGCGCTGACCGCAAGGAAGTCAGGGCAGACGTGAAGGCCGGTGAGAAGCGAGAGGCGAAGCGCGATGAGCGCGAGCTCAAGGCTGATCGCAAGGATCTTCACCGCGATGCCAAGGACCGGCACGCTGATGTTCGTGACGTTAGAAAGGACGCGCGGAAGTAAGGGATTTTCTGCGCAAAAATGCACCAGAGGCGAAAGTCTCTGGTGCATTTTTATTTCTCATCAACTGAACGGCCGTTCAGTTGCGGTTCTTTATTTCGTCCCCTGCAACGTCGGCGGATTCGCGGCCTTGAGATAGCGGGCAAGGTACGCGTCCGTCGCCTGCCGAATGAGCCGGAAGCTCGCCCCATTGTACGCCGCGCCATGATGCCCCGGCGGATAAATCCGCAGCTCGGCATCCCGTCCGGCGTTCGTCAGAGCAGTGAGCAGCTGCATCGTGTTCTGCGGATGCACGTTGTCGTCCATCATCGAGTGAATCAACAGCAGATTGCCGCGCATCTTCGCCGCCTGCTCGATCGGCGCGCTCTCGACGTAACCCTTGAGATTGTCGTTGAGCAGTCCCATGTACCGCTCGGTGTAGATCGTGTCGTACAACCGCCAGTCGCCGACTGCTGAATTGGCGACGCCGACGGGAAAGAGATCCGGGTACATCTCCATCGTGTACACCGTGCTGTATCCGCCGTAGCTGGTTCCCATGATCGCAATCCGCTTGGGATCTACGTAGCTCTGCTTGCTGAGGTATCGAGCCGCTTCGGCGAAATCCATCGCTTCGTACTTGCCGAGGTGATTGTAGACGACCTTCATGAAATCGCGGCCATAGTTATTGGTGCCGCGATTGTTGAGTCCAACGATGATGTAGCCTTCCTGCGCCAGCCACTGCGTCCAGCCGCTCGTTGCGAACTGATCGTAGACCTGCTGCGATCCCGGGCCGCCGTAAATATCGAACAGCACCGGATAGCGCTTGTTCGGATCGAACGGCACCGGCTTGACGATGCTGCCGTCGACGTGCGCGCCGTCCGAAGTGGTAAACGAGAAAATCTCCGGCGTCGAGTAGGCGTGGGTCGACAGCCACCGGGTGGTGGCGGCATTATCCTCCATGGTGCGCAGCTTCTGGCCGGGAGTGGCCCACACTTCGACCTGCAGCGGCTGCTTCAGCGACGAGTAGCGGTCGATGAAGTAGGTCGCCGTCGGTGCCATATCGATGCGGTGTGTGCCCTCTGCCGTCGTAACCCGGCGCTCGCCGCTGCCATCGAACCGGATCGAGTAGAGTTGTCGCTGCAGGGGCGATGCTTCGGTCGACGTGTAGTAAATCGTCTGGCCCTTCGCATCGCTTCCCTCGACGCGAGTGACGCTCCAGTTACCGTGGGTCACCTGGTTCACCAGCTTCCCCGAATAGTCGTAGCGATACAGGTGCTGGTATCCGTCGCGATCGGAGAGCCAGAAGAACTCGTGGGAATCCGACGGGAACGTCATCATGTCGTCCACGCCAGCATAGAAATCGTAGACATCGAGCCACGTCTTCGACGTTTCCGTCATCACCTGCCGCTTGCCGCCCGTTTTAACATCGAAGAAGAACAGTTTCATCTCGTTCTGGCGGCGATTCAGCGTAATCACCGCGATCGTGTCTGGCCTGCTCGTCCAGTAGATCCGCGGGATGTAGAACTCGCCGCGCTCACCCGTATCGAGCCACGTGTTCTGGCCGCTCGCGACATTGACGACTCCGATTCGCACCGTTGCATTGGTGTCCCCCACCTGCGGAATGCGAAGATGCTCCCAGTCCTGATGAAGACCCGAATAGTCCGAGATCTGCACCTCGGGCTCCGATGAATCATTGAGCTGCCAGTAGGCGATGTAGCGGCTATCGGGCGACCACTTCCACGCCTGTGCCATACCGAACTCTTCTTCGTATACCCAATCGAAGTGTCCGTTGAAGACATGCTCGGACGAATCGCGGGTCAGCCGCTTCTCCTGGTGATTCGATAGCGTGGTGACGTACATGTCGCCGCCGCGCTCGAAGCCGAGCATCGCCCCGTTGGGCGAAAGCTCGCCCGTCCTCGCGCCCTTGGTTGCCACCTGGAGCGTGCGGTCGGCCAGCGAATAGATGTAGAAGTCGGAGATGCCCGACCGGCGGAAGATCGGCTGGAAGTTGGACTGAAAGACGAGGTGCCTCGAATCCTGCGCCCACTGAAAGGAATCGTAGCTGAACGGCTGGCTGGTTCCCGGAAAAGCGAGGCCTGCCGTCGCGAAGAGCAGCGTGTCCCTGCCAGTCGCCGGATCGTAGGCGCGAATTACGGGAGCGCCCGTAGTGGCATCACGACCCGTGTAGGAGAACCGCTTGCCGCCCTCGATCCAGTTCACATCCTGCGGACCCCGCCGGCCGGACAGAATTCCAGATGCCTGCGCTGCCTCGTCGAACGAAGAGAATCGCTGCTTTTCCTGTGCGCCGAGGCTATAGGGAAGGCAGATGACGAGCGCGACAAAATAGGGCCTGAGCGTTTTTTGCATTCTCGATTTGGTTTGAGGAAAGCTGTCTCGCAGGAAGGAACAGGAGCGGTCAAGCGCTCCGCTTGTTGCGTGCGTCGGATTTTTCTTCCTCGCATCTCTCACACATGACTACACCGCGAAAAGTGCAGATGATGCAGAGGAAGGTTCCGCAGTTGCCGCACGGGTACCCTTCGGAAGCGCGCTCCTCATTGTGGCAGGAACGGCAAATCATCGCATCGCGTTCGCGGATAACCTGGCGCATTTTAGCGATTGTTACCGCCAGTAACTGAAAGAGGGTCCAGCAGGATTCAGCCGCTGAATCTACATCACGGCCCACATTTGACAACGCGCCGGGCGGCCTGCAGCCACGTCGACAGCTTGTCCGGTCCTGCCTGATCCCAGTCCGTGGGTACCGGCGCGAGTCGCCGCTTCTCGCCCTCGCTCTCGAAGCAAAGCCAGCCATCGCTGAACTCGCTGGCGACCACCACGTTGCGACGGAACGTTCCCTTGCGCCGGTCGCTCCTCCGTCGGCGGTCGACGAACCCCTCGATCACCTCGGGGGTTCCAGTGGCTACCCGGCGATCCACTCTCCGTCTCTCCGCAGCCGCAGGCGTCACCAGCCAGACCTCCCACCGCTTGCCACTCGAGTCAAGAAAGGTACGATAGCTCACCGCAGGCCTCCGTCGCCGTTCACGCCAACGTTCCCCGCCCTCTTCCTGATTAGCAGGGCGGGTGCCACGAACGCCGCGAATTTTCCCGCAGTCGCTTCGATTTCTCTCGTAAACGTACGTCTTCGCGCGGGGACTAGCGAGAATCCAGTTTTCTTCCCGTATCCAACCGATCGAAATTGAGCAGCGC
>JBJMOT010000011.1:0-46408 GCA_045803585.1 Gemmatimonadaceae bacterium | reverse complement strand
TAATCAGGCTGACCATCCAGGCGGGAGTGATTCTCGCCGTAGTAATTGCCCTTCCGTATAAGGTTTTCGAGCTCGATCGCTACTTCGTTCCGAAGGAGCTGGTCCTCCACGCCTCGGCGCTTCTCATCGCCGTCGCCCTCTTCGCCAGACGCCGCTCGCTGTCATTCGATCTGGTCGATGGACTGCTCGCGCTGTTTCTCCTTTGGAGCGTCGGCGCGTCGTTGTTTGCGACGAACTACTGGCTCGCCCAGCGGTCACTCGCCGTCAGCATCTCTGGCGCTATCGTCTTCTGGGGTGCCCGCGCGATCGCCTCGCGCGGGTCGTATCGGCCGATCCTCGTCGCCGCGTCGATCGCATGCGTTTGTGCGGCGGCGTTCTGTCTCGCGCAGGCCTATGGGCTCGACAGCGAGTATTTCAGCACCAATCGCGCGCCTGGGGGAACCTTCGGCAACCGGAACTTCGTGGCTCACATGGCCGTTATCGGGCTGCCAGCGCTGGTCTGGTGCACTGTTACCGCCCGGCGTCCCTCCGGGGCCCTGGCGGGCTCCCTCGGAGCTGCACTGGTCGGTGCCGCCCTGGTCCTCTCACGTTCCAGAGCGGCCTGGCTGGCCGTCGCCGCGGCGGTGATTGTGTTGCTGATCCCGATGATTGCATCGAGGAAATACTGGCGCGGAGAAGCCCACATCGGCGGCCGATTCGCCCGATTCACTCTCGCGGCCGTCATCGGAGGAATGGTTTCCATTGTTCTTCCGAATGCGCTCAACTGGAACAGCGATTCGCCGTACCTCGACTCCGCGCGGGGAATGATCGATTACAAGAAAGGAAGTGGTCGGGGTCGTGTCGCGCAGTACAAGAACTCATTGCACATGGCGGCGTCGAATCCGGTTTTTGGCGTCGGACCGGGCAATTGGCCGGTTGAATATGTGCGCTATGCTCCGGCCGGCGACCGCTCACTCACAGATGACGGGATGACGGCGAACCCATGGCCGAGCAGCGACTGGGTTGCATTCATATCCGAGCGTGGATTCGTACCCACCGCTGCATTGCTCGGGGCGTTTGCCATACTGTTTTTCGCGGCGCTCAGGCGGTGGGGAGAGCTGGAAGATCCTGACGCAGTGCTCGCCCAATGCGTTCTCGCTGGAACTGTCGTTACTACACTGGTGGTCAGCGCTTTTGACGTTGTGCTGCTTCTGGCAGCGCCCGCTTTCATGGTGTGGAGCGTTCTTGGTGCCACCAGCGGCATCCGGCCCAGCGCGCGCGAGGTCAAAATAGCGCCGCCATGGCTCGGCGCCGCCGCAGCGACGCTCGTAGTCGCTTCGACCATCGCCACTGCGCGCAGCGCTACGCAGCTCATGGCCATGAGCTCGGTTGGCCGGGGAGGGCTCACCGCCGGGTGGGTGACAGGAGCGATGTGGGATCCGGGCAGCTACAGGATCAACCTGCGAGTCGCGGAGCTTTATTCGAGGCGCGGTCACTGCGCCGTCGCACGCGGCTACGCGCGTCAGGCAGTGTCGTTATTTCCGCATTCGCCCGACGCGAAGCGCATCGCCCGTAACTGCGACTAATTCAGATCGGGCGGATTTCCAGCTGTAACCAGCCAATGTGACTGCGGTCAAAGCCGGACCACTCTGGCTCTACCCGGAAATGGCGATGGAGACCGCGCCACGCGCATCTAGCCAGAGCGTGGTCGGTGTGCGGGCTATTCGGAGTACGACTCCATCGCAGCTCGGACAGCGCATGACGACTCCCATGCCGTGAGAATACACGTGCAGCGCTCCTACCGGCCGTGTCATGCCGCAGCCGGCACATTTGGCGCGGCCGGTAGTAAGGTCGGAGGCGAATATCTCCCTCAGTACGCCGGCGGCTGCGTTGCCATCCACGCGCAGTGAGTCAACCGCGCGATCCGAAATGTCTCCGCCTTCCAGCCGCTGGTTAGGTCGCTTCGGCATTATTTGCTCTCTTTGGTTGTGGTTGATTGTGGGGTGACGGAGCCAGTCGGGCCGAATCTCTCCGTCTTCACAAGCGCAGGCTGGTGTCCGAGCTCGACGAGAGTTCCCGCAACTGATTCCACCAGCGGCGTTGGCCCGCAAACGAAGACCCGCGGATTTTCACGAGCGGGCCACGCCGTTTCAGCGAGCATTTCTTTATCGATTCGTCTGCGGAAGCCAGACCAGCCTTCCGGCGCCGAGCGCGTCAGCGTGTGCACGACTTCGAGCGTGTGATCCTCTGCCGCCAGGTGGGCCAGCTCATCGCGATAGATGATTTCGTCCCAGGCGCGAGACGAGTAAAGCAATCGTGTCCTCAGACTGTGCGCGTCTCCCGCTGCGGTCGCCAGTGATTCATGTCGATGACGGACCATCGCCATCAGCGGCACAATGCCGGATCCGCCGCCAACGAGGAACAAAGGGCCGCCCGTCTCTATGTCCCACACGAAGTATCCGCCGATGGGGCCACGTAGCTCGATCTGATCGCCCGCGCGCAACTCCTCGGTGAGATAGGGCGAGACCTCGCCATCGTCGAGGCGTTCTACTGTCAGCGCGAGACGCGCGTCGTTCGGAGCTGACGCTATCGAATAGCTCCGCTCAGTCTGATAACCATCGTCAGCGGTGAGGCGCACGTCGACGTGCTGACCGGGACGGTGTCCGGGCCACCCGGGTACGTCGAAAACGACTGTGCGCGTTCGCGCCGTCTCCGGAGCGACAGACGCCACAGTTGCAGTCCGCCAGGGAATGCGCGTTGCCGTCGGCGGAGCAGTCACTCGTCGCCGGAGTAGCGCTGTTCGCGCCACGGATCACCGTAGTTGTGATAACCAAGCGATTCCCAGAATCCCGGCGAGTCTGTGTCCATGAAGCGCAGCTCCCGCACCCACTTGGCGCTTTTCCAGAAGTAGAGATGCGGAACGAGCAGGCGCGCCGGTCCTCCGTGCTCCGGCGGTAGCGGTGAGCCGCCGTAGCCGAACGCGATCCAGGCTTTTCCGTTCGTCAAATCGGCCAACGGCACGTTGGTAGTGTACCCGCCGTCGGAGCGCGCCAGAACATATGCCGACGTCTTCACTTCCTTTGCTGCTGCCTCGGAGATCAGGGTGTCGATGCTCACGCCTTCCCACTCTGTCGCGAACTTCGACCACTTGGTGACGCAGTGAATATCGACGGTGATTTTCTCACGGGGTAGAGCAGCGAACTCGTCCCACGTCCAGCGAGTCGATTTTCCGTCGGCTCCGCGCAGCGTCAGATCCCACGCTGGGAGCGGGGTGTGCGGAGTAGGACCGGCGGACAGCACCGGAAAATCCCGGGTTTCGTACTGACCGGGAGGCAGGCGCGCTGCCGTTCCCTCCGGCCGACGGCGGCCGCGAAATCCTCGCGAGATGGGAGTCATCGTCGTCTACATGCGAGCCTCATGCTCGCGACTTTCGGTGAGAACGCGCGAAGGAGAAAGAGCGGCTTTCACATCGTCGAAAGTCATCGCATCCCGGGCATTGCCGAGCGCCCAGGACAGCGCGAAATCTGCCACCTGCTCCCAGCCCGCGTGCGACAGCGTATTGCGGTCCCGCTGCGCAAACTCGAGGTACCCTGTGATCGCCATTGCCCCGGCGTACTTCCGAACCTCGGCTCTGTTGACCGCGGGCGTTACCAGCCGGGCCTCCCCATCGGCGATAAAGAGCAGCGGCCCGCGCTCGCGCACAGAGTGTTCGACCCTGGACTTGAGCAGAGATAGAGCGCCGCTCCAAAGGATCCGCGCCCCGGTCGGGACCCTGAGTGCAGCCACTTTGGAACCCACCTTCGAGAACCCTCCCGCGGGACTGCGCGTCGACCGCGCGTCGATCACGACACTGGCAGCGCCGAGCCCGCGATCTGCAAGGTGTTGAACGATCAGACCGCCGAAGGAATGCCCCATCAGAATGGGCGGGTTCTGATGATGCCGAACGACCCGCACGTAGTGATCGATGATGGTCTCGAGCGGAAGTCCGATCAGCAGCGTAGGGATGTTGCGGGTCCCCTGGACGTCTGCGTCGATTGCCGGCCACGTCGGCGCGAGCACCTCGTGACCGGCGTTCTTGTAGCGAGTTGCCCAACCATTCCAGATCGCCGGCGTCTCCCCAAGTCCACGTATAAGGAGGATGGCCGGCTTCGTCCCAGGGCTGCCCATTGCACCTCCATTGCTTAGTCGCGTCGCAACGAGAATTGCAGCACCAATACATACGACAGGACTGGCAACAAAAAAACCCCGCCACTGAAGGTGACGGGGTTTTGTTTTCAGTCGGGGCGACTGGATTTGAACCAGCGACCTCCTGCTCCCGAAGCAGGCGCGCTACCGGGCTACGCTACGCCCCGAAAAGCGAAGCTTCGCTCCAAAACAACCGATTTGTGAGTGGGCTCGCGTGTAGGTGACACATCATAACACGCCCAGAGGGCTGGCGGGAGCCCGGATTTTTGCGCGGGTTTGCACTGTGCGACCGCTCTCGCAATTCGCAACCAAATGGTCAAAAGGCGCATATTTGTGACTAACCTAAGTTGTTGAAAATAAATGGCTTAGGGTCAGTAAATGTATTCATTTGTATCTGCAGTTTTTGCGTTGCGCAGCGCGCTGGAGTCCCGTCTTATCGGTAGAAAAGGACAGCCGAAAAAGTTCTATCGCGAGCTGTCGACCACACGCAACCTTGGAGCAGAAGAAGATGAACGCGACCCGTTTTATTCTGGCCGCGATGGTGCTCGGCTCAGCCATCAGCGCTAACCAGGCAAGCGCGCAGTGCAGTGGTAACGCTGGTAGCTGCAATTTGACCAACACCGTTTCAGCTTCTGTGAACAATCTGGTCAAGCTCCAAATGACCTCGGCTTCCACGGCGCTGTCTTCGCCCACGGCAGACCAGGTCGAAGTCGGAGTCACACTTCCCGATGCCGGCCCGAGCTTCACGATCAAAGCGAACCGAAGCTGGTCGCTGAATGTTAAGACCACGAACGCTTCGAGCTGGACCTACGTCGGATCGAACGGCGGTGTCAAGCCGATCAGCGACCTGACCTGGGCGAACGCAGTTGCCGGAACCTTCGTCGGTATCAGCACCACCGATGCGCTCCTGGCGTCTGGTGCTTCGGCGACGAATGGCGCAGCCGCGCAGGTTTTCTTCAAGACTGTCTGGGCCGCTGGCTTCACCATGCCCAGCAATGCTCCTGGTACCTATAGCATGCCGGTTGTCTTCACTCTCTCGGCGCCGTAACTGGCGTCCAAGCACCTTATCACACGAACCTTACCTGGGGATTGACTAATATGATGCGCAACAAGAAAGGCTTTACACTCATCGAGCTTCTGATCGTGGTCGTCATCATCGGCATTCTTGCCGCGATTGCGATTCCGAAGTTTGCAAATACGAAGGACAAGGCATACGTCGCCGCGATGAAGTCTGACCTTCGCAATATTGCGACGTACGAAGAGCAGTACGCTGCCGATAACGGTGGCGCGTATTTCGGTGGAACTGCGACTTCTGCGGCTCCGCTGCAGGGCTTCAGCCCTTCGCAGAACGTCACTGTCGTAGTGACCAACGTTGCCGGCCCGCCGCCTTCATGGAGCGCGACCGCCACGCACTCGCAGTCAGCGAAGACCTGCGACATGACGAACGGTGTGATCACCTGCGTCTAAGCAGAACACCTGTTGAAAAAGAACGGGGACGGCCAAAAGCCGCCCCCGTTTTTTTTCTGCCTCGGCGGTGCTCGTCTTACTTCTTCGGCTCCAGGATATCTCCGATTTGGTGATCCACACCCTGAAGATGGAGTTGTGTCTCGCGATCCGCCGCTCGCGGTATCGCACGACGGACGTCGGCGCGCAGTGATACCAACTCGCCCCTGAGCTCGTTGCGCGCATCCTCCAACAGCGGCGGCGGCGGCGTGAAGCCCGGGAAATTTGGAGCAGGCGTCGTCGCCGGCGGAGGATTGAGTTTGAGATTGATCTGCGACAGATACTGATTCTGCAGAGTGCGCCGATAGGGATCGATCGAGACCCGAGATTGGTCGAGCTCCGTCCATACGCCGGTCTTCAGATCACCGAGCATCGATGCGAGCGAGTACGCATCGCCCCTGCTCGGGGCCAGCGCTTCGTTCTCCAGCAAGCGATTGAGTCTCTGGTCGTTCAGCAGTCCAGTAAGCACTCGCGCCTGAGCGTTGGTGATGCGCGTGATCATTCCACCCGCCTCGATCCTTCGCGCTATCGCCGGCTGAATGAGATACGTCGGAGTCTGAAACACGTTCTCATTCAGAAACCGCATCGCATCGACTTGCCTTGCCCTGGACAGCGGCGTGTAAACCGCGCCGGGCTGACTTCCCGATTTGTACTGGACGACATCACCGCCGACTACGGTCGCGACATGGCTGGCCTCGGTCGCCCACTGACCCACAGTGCGGTCGTACAGCTCCCGCAGATCATCGTTGTCCTCGCCGGGGCGTGTTGCGGCTGACGAGATGTACGTGACCACTCGCCGCAGATTCTTGAAGCCGAGGCCTGTCGACCTGACCGGATCCGCATCTCCTACGGCCTCGTTGAGCGTGCCGTAGCCACCTTCGTTGTTCTCGGAGAAGCGATACCACGGAATCGTGTCCTGCATGCGGGCCCATTGATCCAGAGTGGGACGTTCCTCGTCCGAGGTCCGGGCACCTGGAATCGGGGTGTATCCCCACATGATCGCGTATTTGTCGTACGGCCCGATCCCCGGGACAATGTTGGCGACAGGGATGTTATCCTCGGGCTGCGCGACATAGTTGAATCGCGAATAATCCATGATCGACGGAGAGTGTCCCATGCGCGCGACCCAGCTGGCACTGCGCACACTGTCTGCCGGGTATGTCGAGCTCCCGATCTGGTCGTGACGCAGTCCGAGCGTATGGCCGATCTCGTGCGCCACCACGAACTCCAGCAGGCGTCCCATCAGTGAATCCGGGAATGGCAGAGTACGCGCCCTCGGATCGAGCGGCGAAGCCTGCGTGAAATACCAGTCGCGTTGCAGGTTCAGCACGTTGTGGAACATGCGCACCGATCCGTTGAGGATCTCACCTGTTCTTGGGTCGCTGACGTGCGGACCCTGCGCATTCTCCACGGTCGATGGGAGCCAGCGGATAACTGTGTGGCGGATATCCTCGGGCGACCAGTCCGGATCGTTTGCGGGCGGGTCCATAGCGAGAATCGCGTTCTTGAACCCCGCCGCTTCGAACGCCGGCTGCCAGTCGAGAATGGCTTTTCTGATCCATGGCTTCCACTGCTCCGGGGTCGCTGGATCCACGTAGTAGACAATCGGTTTCACCGGCTCCGACAGCGCCGCGTTAGGATCTTTCTTCTCGAGTCGGTAGCGTGTGATGTAAGTGCGATCGGCTGACCGCTGCTCGGTGGTGCCGAAGTCAACCTGACTGATGGAGAAATACCCGACACGCTCGTCCCAGCGTCTCGGCACCATCGGAACGTCGGGCAGTCGCACCAGACTCCAGTGAGCGAGCACGCTCTGCGCTGCCTGTGCCCCGGCGCCCTGGCCGCCACCACCGCCGCCTCCCCCAGCTGCCGGCGTCGGCGCGGGCGTTCCCGTTTGTGTCGCCTCGATCTCGACGTTGTCGGGGAACGCCAGCGAATTCTCGATGAAGCTGCGGCGCTCGTCGAGATTTCCGCGGATGGCAGCGAACTCCGGAATGCTGGTGGTGTAAAGACGCGTGACGTCGATTACCGCGGCGCTGTCCGGGCCATAAGCTTCGACGTTGAACACTGCGATCACCGGCGGATAGTTGGCAGCCTGCACCGCGCGATACACCGGGGTGGTGGTGTCGGCGACGATTGCAAAGGAGGGCGAGCGGAGCACGATACGATTTCCGCTCCTGTCCCACCTGAGTGTTCGCTCGGCGAATTGGTCGCCACCATAGTTCCCGAATTGCCCCCCGGGCAAACGCGGATTGGCTGCGGCTGCCCGGGTGTATCGACCGACGAGCAGCATGTCTCTGCCGAGCTCTTTGCGGGGAATCTCGAAATAGAGTTTGTCGTTCACTCTGTGTACCGCGAACATTCCGCGTCGGGTTCTCGCGTCACGAGTGATCACGCGGTTGTAAGGTCGGGGCTGCGCAGCGCCCCCCGCGCCTCGTCCCGAGGAATCGCCCGCTGCCCGTACGGCTGTATCACCACCCTGGGCAGCAGATCGCTGGGTTGAAGGAGCGGTACTGGGTTGCGGGTTCTTTGAGCAGCCAGCGGTGAAGGCGAGAGCGAACGTGAGAACGGCGATCGTTGTTTTCATCGACATGCGGGATGATGTGGACGGGAGGACGCGGCACCGGCGTGCCATTCCGGAATATCAGGTTCTACTCTTTTTTCGTATAGCTCTGCCGAAGTGTTGGCGCCGACCAATATGGTTCCGTGTCTCCGATGGGCGGAAGATTGCTAGGTGATGGTCGCATGGTGAAAGAACACGAACTCGTAACGAGGTAGCCGATTGATCCGGACGTCGTACGGAAAGCTTGCGATCCCTCTTCTTCTGGCGGTTGCCGGATCGCCGGGCACGGCGCAGGTCCCGGCGGCTGTCCAGGTCGACACTTCCGCGCTTTCCAGACTCATCGCAGCGGCCGCGACGGTGAACGCCCAGGTGCCAGAACGTCTAAAGGCCTACCGTACAAGAATCGAGACTGAAATGTCGGTGGTCGTGCTGGACTCGGGTGGAAGGGAGCGCACTACCCAGATCGAGCAGATTGCCAGCGACGTTCGGTGGCGCGCTCCCGATCGCTACGATCAGCGTGTTATCGGATACCGCAGCCAGTCTATCGGACCAACATTTTCTCTGATGAGTCTTTTCGGCGGCTGGACCATCCCCACGCTGTATGGAAACCGTCTTCAGCTGGGGCTCACATCGGTAAGTGATCCCAACACGGTGATCAATGCAGCGCGCCGTACGCTGGCCGTGCATCCGTTGGCCGAGAATCGCAACCGGTATTACACCTATCAGGGCGGCGACACCGCGGTCACTCTCTTTTCGAATGGCAGACAGGTGCCGATCGCCAGAGTACGTGTGACTCCTCGGGCGGACGTGCCGGGCGACGCGATCCTGTTCCTCGGTGACATGTACCTCGACGCGGACTGGAAGCAAATAGTTCGCATGCGTGGCCGGTTGGTGGAGGTGCACAACGGAAAGGTGACTATCAACGCGGGCAGCCGAATCCCGGGTGTGAGCGGCGCATCCTTCGTAGAGCTGGTTAATGTCGAGGTAAATGGCCAATACTGGCTGCCGGCTTTTCAGCGAACGGAGCTCCAGGCGCGCATCGCGACGTTTGGCGGTTTCCGAACCATCGTGCGCGTCGTATCGCGGTTCGGAGACTATCGGGCAAACGATTCATCGTGGGCCGGACCCCAACCCGCTCCGGGCGTTCTCCACACCCTGACATTCGCATCGAGCGGTGACCAACAAAGATTCAAAGGCTGGGAGCGGCCAATAGGCGCCGCCAGCAGCGATGTCTATTACGGTGAGCTCGACGACCTCGCTCCGACGGAGTGGCGGGCCACACCCGACACGAAGCGTCTGCGCTTTTCCCCGCGCACGTTGGCGGAAGTTTTCCGGTTCAACCGCGTCGAGGGGTTGTACACTGGCATTGCACTCGAAAAGGAACTCCACGCGTCGGCGCCCCGTCTCTATGCCCACGGATCTGTCGGATGGGCCTGGGCGGAACAAACCGCTCGCGGAACGCTCTACGCGGCCAGGGTTACGGGCAGAACGACGACCGGTCTTCGTGTCGAGCGCGCGCTGGCCCAGACCAACGATTTCAAGCTGCCCTTCTCATGGGGAGCAACGCTGCCCGCATTGCTCGGAAGCACCGACAATTTCGATTACCTCGACCGCGTCACAGGCACCGCCTATCTCACCCGTTCTCTTGGTCTGCAACAGCGATCGTTGATCGGGATCGAATTCGGGCCAGGACGCGATCGAGCGGTGCAACAGAATATTTCTCGCGGATTGTTCGCGAATGCCGGCGAAGGATTCCGCCCGAACCGCGGAATTCGGGAAGGCGACTACTTCAGGACGGTCGCCGCTCTGGAATTCAATCCCGAAATCAGCGGGATGTTCGTCGATCGCGGAATGGGGGGGCGGGTCTACTATGAAAGAGCAGATGGAGGATTGCGCTGGCAGCGACTCGAATTGAGGCTCGCGGCGCGGCGGGAGATCGGGCCTTTTCAGCTGTTCGCTCACGGAGATGCGGGGACTCTCCTCGGGACGGCCGCGCCACAGGTCTTGTTCGAGCTCGGAGGTGACGAGGGATTGACCGCTTACGACTATAAAGAGTTCGCTGGTGACAATGCTGCGCTCGGGCGAGCGGTCGTCGGTTACACCCTTCCATTTCTGCAGGCGCCGATTCATCTGCCGAGTCGGCTGATCATACCCGGGCTCGCCCCTGGACTCGCAGCGGGAATTCAGGCGGGCTGGACTGAGATCTCTGGCCCCGCAGCGCAGGAGGCACTGATCGAGTTGGGAACCCAAATCAATCCGGCGACCGGCGCCGTCGAACCCCTCTCGCGGCCAACGAATGGTGTGCGTGCGTCTGCCGAGTTTCTGTTCACTTTGTTCAACGGCGCGTTGTCGGCTGGAATTGCACGTCCGATAGATACCCACGGCGCCTGGAAATTCACCGCCCGGATGGGTCAAGGTTTCTAGTGGGTGGCACCCAACTTGTAATTGTGCGGGCGAACGCTTTCCCAAGGAACGGTGCTATGAAAATGAAACAAACCTCGCGCGTAGTCGGCGCGCTGGTCATTGCCGGATCGGTGGTGCTTGCCGGTTGCGCTGGCATGAGTCAGAAGCAGCGCGGCGCTGTGATAGGGGCGGGTACCGGTGCAGCGGTCGGAGGAGTGATCGGGCATGCGACCGGGTCGACGGCGCGCGGCGCGATCATCGGCGCGGTAGTCGGAGGCGCTGCGGGCGCGGTGATCGGGCATCAAATGGATCAGCAGGCGAAAGAGCTCGAACAGAAAATCCCCGGCGCAACTGTTTCGCGCGTAGGTGAAGGAATCGCTGTGACCTTCCCGTCGGGTATCCTTTTCCCGTTCAACTCGACCGAGATCCTGCCAGATGGTCGAACCAATCTGCAACAGCTCGCCAGTAGCCTCACGGAATATCCGAACTCGGATATCCTGATTGTTGGCCATGCTGACAGCGTTGGCACGGACGCGTACAACCTGGATCTCTCGCAGCGGAGAGCCCAGGCCGCCAGCTCTTACCTCCAATCGCTTGGCGTTCCCGCCAGCCGGCTGCACGCCGTCGGCAAAGGCGAGTCAGAGCCAATCCAGCCGAACGACACGGAAGCGGGACGGGCGCAAAACCGCCGCGTGGAAATCGCGATTTATGCGAGCGAGGCCTACAGGAATCAGGTGAAGAGCCAGAACCCGTAGAATTCGTTGCTCCAACCCGGGGGGAAAGGGGCGTCTCGCGGGACGCCCTTTCTTTCTTGGTTGAAGAAAGTGCGAGCTACGCGCGCGTCCAGATACCTATTGTCGTACACTCCGTCTGGGAACTCCCACCATTGAATGGGGCCGGCGGAAACTGGCGCGGCGGATAAACCTCTGCGGCGACAACGCGCCGCACCGGAAGGAAAGTGTCTAGGCTTCGATAAGTTCCCCGGCGAACAATTCCGTTCACATAGGTGATGACACATGCCGGAGCGCCGTGCGCGTGGCTGCCGGATGTAGTCGGGTTGTCGAGCAGCACGGGGACACGCTTGAAAATGTCGGCGATCGTTCGTGGCTGGATCGACGCGATGTCCTGTGGCGTGACGAAGTACGCGTCCGGCACCGCGGACTGCCGTGTGACAAAGCCAACTTTTTCCAGGATCGCGGAGTCGTCGGTTACACGCGCGATCACGGCTTCAGTCTCATCCGGCGTGAAAAGCGTGACGTCGACGTGATTTCTCCCGCTGTCGCCCCGTTTCGTGGAGAATCTGGTTTCGGTGCGCGCCGTCGTGTACCCACTGTGACTCACGACCAAGGTCGCACGGCCGGCCCTGACATTGGTGATGACGTAATTGCCGTCGGCATCTGTACGCTGCACGTGATCAAAGCCGGCAATCGAAATCTCCGCGTAGGGTAGTGGAGTCCCCTCAGTCGATGTAACTCTTCCGTTCACGGTTACCTTGCCCGAAACGTCGGGGGCAAAGCGCGCATTTTCGGAAAACGTGGACGCGCTGGTGCAGGCGAAGACTGCTCCCGCTATCGCGCTCAAGCGAAGCGATGCGATCAACATATGTTCACATTATATCCGTTGAGGAAACATTTCGCTCGGACCAAAGGCCTATGCCCGCGTCCACGAACGTCGGGATGCTCGGGCAAAAAAAACCCGGGCCGCAATGGGCCCGGGTTCTGAACGCGCCCGGAGAGACTCGAACTCCCAACCTTTTGATCCGTAGTCAAATGCTCTATCCAATTGAGCTACGGGCGCATCTTTGGCTGCGAACTAAATCGGTGTTTCAGTCCTCAGCATCTCCTATGGGCGGTACAAGACTCGAACTTGTGACCTCCACGATGTCAACGTGGCGCTCTAACCAACTGAGCTAACCGCCCCTCTCTGCGTCGCACTCGAGAGCGGGAAACGGGACTCGAACCCGCGACCCCAACCTTGGCAAGGTTGTGCTCTACCAACTGAGCTATTCCCGCGAACAAACAGCTGTTCTCGCGTTTACCACGAAGCCATGGAGGTGAGGGGAATCGAACCCCTGACCTCTTGAATGCCATTCAAGCGCTCTCCCAACTGAGCTACACCCCCGGCATTTCCCGCAGCGCTAATTCACGCCCGACAGGAACCGCGAAGGATATCCAAGGGTAGTATCGAAGTCAAGAAATTTGCTATGGCAATATCTCCAACGGCCAGTATCTTGCAGCGCTTCGTCAGCCAGATTTTTTCGATTACAAAAGAACGCTTCCGGCTTCGCGTTTTACGGCTGTCGAACCAAACATCATCCGCTCGCATTGCTGGCCTGTGATAGGGCTGCATTCGCATAGGCTTTCACTGTAGTTCCAAGAGGTGTGCACCAATGACTGAAGTAAAGCGTCGCCGGAAATCGGCCGTCGCGGGAATAGCTCCCAGCGAGCCCGAGAGGGACATTCTCGATCAGTACCTGTATGAGGTGAGCACGTATCCGCTCCTCAAAGGCACTGAGGAGATCGACGTTGCCCGTCGGATTCGTGCCGGCGACCCGGACGCTCTCCAGGAGCTCGTGCAGCGCAATCTGCGCTTCGTGATCTCCGTCGCAAAGAAGTACCAGAACCGCGGCATGCCGCTCATCGATCTGATCGGTGAAGGCAACGTCGGTCTGTTGACCGCTGCTCGCAAGTTCGATCCCGATCAGGGCGTGAAGTTCATCTCGTACGCGGTGTGGTGGATTCGCCAGGCGATTCTTTCGTCGCTCGCGCGTCAGGGCCGTACCGTGCGTGTGCCTCTCAACCGCACCGCTGATTTGTCGCGTATCATCAAAGCTTCAGAAATCCTTCGCCAGAAAATGCGGCGAGAGCCAACGCCCGAGGAGCTGTCGCAGCTCACCGGTCTGTCGGTCGATGTCGTGCAGTCACTGGCGGCTCTGAACACCGGTGATGTTCGACTGGACGCGCCGATGGATCCCGAAGGCGATCGCTCACTCATCGAGCGGTTTGTCGCCGACGAGATGCCGGACACAGAGGAAGAGGCGATGAATCGCTTCCTCAACGACGAGATCGAGACGGCGCTTTCCACCTTGCCGCCGCGCGATGCGAAAGTTCTCCGACTGTACTTTGGTCTGGAGGGCGGCCGGGAGCACACGCTCGAAGAAATCGGATCACTGCTCGGCGTCACTCGTGAGCGTGTTCGTCAGCTCCGTGACCGGGCTTTGAAGCGGTTGCGGGAAGGAGACGTTGGTCGCGCACTGGGTTCCTTCGCGGCGTAATTGCGGACTGGAAAGGCAAAGGAAGGGACGAGCGAAAGCTCGTCCCTTTTTTTGATTCCTACCTGCTGGGCGCTGACCGCTGCTGTCGCTGACTGCTGGCTGCTGCAAGCGTCTAGACAGATCGCTACGGAATTCCTATTGAGCTGAAAGCCTTTCGATCAGCCCGTGGAGCATTCGTTTGATGTCAACAACCTGGCGTTGGAGCGCCGTGTAATCGTCTTCGGATATCCCCCCGACGTCTCGGGCAACCATAATGTGGTACTCCAATTCGCACGCTGAGCCAAGCGCGTAACCAAGGAATCGTGCGAAGTCGCGGTCGGATTTTTTCCCGCGGCCTTCCACGATGTTCGTTGGAATCGACATAGCGGCCCGGTTTAGCTGGTTGCGGAGGGCAGCGTGCGCACCGGTTCGAATCGTGGCGGAAACTCGATCCGCGTTCAGCGCCAGCGCGTGTGCTTTCTTCCAAACTCGCAGTTTCTTGAAGTCAGCCATACCGAACAAAAGCGATCGCCTGAAGCGGCATGAGCATCCTTCGAAGGCGAGCAGGGTTTTTCTTTTCCAGCCTCACGGATCTGTCTAATCGCTTGCAGCAGTCTGCGGTAAGCGACAGCTGCGGCTAGCGCCCAGCAGGCAGGAAACAGTCCGCGGTCGAAGTCTTGAGCTAGCCCTTTCTTCCCACTCAGTTACCTTCAACTTTGTGATATGATCAAGCTCATCGACGTCTACAAAGCCTTTGGCGCCAAGAAAGTCCTCGAGGGCTTCTCGCTCGAAGTCGAGGAAGGCGAGACGATGGTGCTGATTGGCTACTCCGGCACCGGAAAATCCGTCGCCATCAAGCACATCGTCGGTTTGCTGGAACCCGATAGCGGAACCGTCTGGGTCGACGGCAAGGAAGTGCCGCGCCTCACCCGCGACGAGCTGTACGACCTGCGCTCGAAAATCGGCTACGTGTTCCAATTCGCTGCGCTCTTTGATTCCCTTTCGATCGGCGACAACGTCGCAATGGGTCTCCGGAAGGAAGGGCGCATGTCGGAGTCGGAGATAATGAAACGAGTCGGAGAGGCGCTCGAGCTCGTCGATCTTCCTGGTGTCGAGTCGAAATTCCCGGCCGAGCTTTCCGGCGGTATGCGGAAGCGCGTCGGCATAGCGCGCGCGATCGCTCGCCAGCCCAAGTACATCATGTATGACGAGCCGACGACAGGGCTCGATCCCGTGACCAGCGCCATCATCGACCAGCTCATGATCCGTATGCGCGAGCGGCTCGGCGTCACGAGCATCGTCGTCACCCACGACATGCGCAGCGCGTACACGATCGGGTCGCGAATCGCCATGCTGTTCGAGGGAAAGTGTCGTCAGGTAGGTACGGTCGACGAGATCCAGCACACCCACGATCCCGTCGTGCGCCAGTTCATTGAAGGGAAGCCCGACCTCGATACAGCGGACGCCGGCGTCTGACATGACCTCGGGCGATGGCTCCAACCTGCCGACGCTCGTCGTTCATCTCCAGCGCGAGAAGGCGAAGGCGTTGGTGCGTTCGGCTTTTCCACGCAGGAAATGGAAGATCATCTCCACCCGGACTTCGGAGGAGCTCGACGGCATCTTCCGTCGCGTTCTCGTCGATGCCGCGATCATCGATCTCGGCTCTCCCGATGAAGACACCTGGAAGGCAGCTGCACTGGCGGCGGAATTTCCCAGCGCCCCCTTTTTTTCGATCATGCCTCTGCGAGCGTCGGACACCCCGGCTGCCGCCCGCAGCGCCGGACTCGGCTTCATCGATCTCATAGTTGAAGGGATCGATGAGAACGCCGCCCGCGATCTCGTTCATCCGCACGCGTTCTCGACGCGCTTTCGACAGGCGTTGGGCGAACCGCCTCCGACCCTGGGCCTCGCGACGCCGCTTCAACGCGCTGCCTGGGACGTCATCGTCTCTCACTCCGGCAGACCGGTGACGACCAAGGAGCTTGCCGCCGCAGTCGGTCTGAGCCGCGAGCATTTGAGCCGGAACTTCGCCAAACCCGGCGCACCTAATCTCAAGCGCGTAATCGATCTCGTTCGGCTCATCGCGGCGGCCGAGCTCGCCAAGAACCCCGGACATGACATTCGCGATATCGCGCGCATCCTGGATTTCGCCTCGTCCTCGCACCTCGCGGTGACGGCGCAAAGGATCTTCGGCACCCGGCCGGCCTCACTGGCCCGACTTCGTACCACCGATCTCATAGATCGGTTCGCCCAGGGAAGGACGAGGAGCCGCGCGTAAGCGGACTGAGCACCACTCGCAACCTGTACTTTAGGCCAAGGTCCCCTCAGCGGCCCAACTCTTCCAGTCAGCCCGTTATTGCCTCGCAAAGGAGCTTGTGATAAATTTCACAAGCGCCAAAAACAGCCTCTACCCCTCCGGCGGGACGGTTCTCTCGGCCTCCTGCTACCTACGCTTCACAGCACATAGATCATGGCCACTGACACGATCCTTCGCCCCGGCGAAATCAAGGACATTCTCCTCCGCGAAATCGAGGCGGCGGACCTGCACGAGCTCGATGTCGAGGAAGTCGGCACCGTTCTCGAGGTCAAGGACGGAATCGCCCGCATCTACGGGCTTCAGAAAGCCATGGCCGGGGAGATGCTCGAGGTGACCTCCTCCGAAACGGGCGAGAAGATTACCGCGCTCGCCCTGAACCTCGAAGAAGACAACATCGGATCGGTCGTACTGGGTGACTACCTCCAGCTCAAGGAGGGTGATGAGGTTCGTCGGACCCGCCGTGTGCTCGAAGTCCCGGTCGGGCGCGAGCTCGTTGGTCGCGTAGTTGATCCACTCGGTCGGCCGCTTGATGCTGCCGGCCCGATTGACGCCAAGAACACCCGCAAGGTGGAGTCGGAAGCCCCCGGCATCATCGTTCGTCAGCCGGTAAAGGAGCCCCTTCAGACCGGGATCAAGGCAATCGACTCGATGATCCCGATCGGGCGCGGCCAGCGCGAGCTGATCATCGGCGACCGCGGCACCGGCAAGACTGCGATCGCGATCGATACAATCATCAATCAGAAGGGAACCGGCGTCATCTGCGTTTACGTCGCCATCGGCCAGAAGAATTCGACCGTAGCATCGGTGGTCGAGAAGCTGCGCCAGGCCGGGGCGATGGAGTACACCATAGTAGTCGTCGCCGGTGCGTCCGATCCGGCGCCGATGCAGTACATCGCGCCTTACTCGGGTTGCGCGATGGCCGAGTACTTCATGTACGACGAAGGGCTGCCGACCCTGTGCGTCTACGACGATTTGTCCAAGCAGGCAGCCGCGTACCGCCAGCTTTCCCTGGTTCTGCGCCGACCTCCGGGACGCGAAGCGTTCCCCGGAGACGTCTTCTATCTCCACTCACGCCTGCTCGAGAGAGCTGCGAAGCTGAGCGAAGATTCGTCGATCGTCGACGGCACCACCATCAAGAAAGCAGGTGGCTCGCTCACCGCGCTGCCCATCATCGAGACACAGGCTGGAGACGTCTCGGCGTACATCCCGACCAACGTCATCTCGATCACCGACGGCCAGATCTTTCTCGAGGCGGATCTGTTCTTCGCCGGTGTTCGTCCCGCCGTCAACGTCGGCATCTCTGTCTCTCGCGTAGGCGGCTCGGCGCAGGTGAAGGCGATGCGCTCCGTCGCCGGCAGACTTCGTCTCGACCTCGCTCAGTATCGTGAGCTCGAGGCGTTCTCGTCCTTTGCATCGGATCTCGATGCGGCGACCAAGAAGCAGCTGGAGCGCGGCGCTCGCACCGTAGAAGTGCTGAAACAGCCACAGTACCAGCCGATGGCCGTCGAGCAGCAGGTGATGGTGATTTACGCGGTCACCAACGGTCTCCTCGATCAGATTCCGGTGAATCGGCTCAAGAACTGGGAGCGAGGCTTCCTGGAGTTCGCCGAGAAGCAGTTCCCGCAGATCACCCAGAGGGTTCGCTCGGAGAAAGTGCTGTCGAAGGAGACCGAAGCCGATCTCAAGAGAGCGATCGATCAGTTCAATCAGCAATTCACCGCGGAAAAGCGCTGACGAATGGCGAAGGGCCGTGAGCTAAAAGGGCGAATCAAGTCCGTCGAGAACACCCGGAAGATCACCCGGACGATGGAGATGGTCGCCACTTCCAAAATGAAGCGCGCGCAGGATCGCGTCGTTGCCGCGCGTCCTTACGCCAACTCGCTGACCGAAGTCATCGCCAACCTTTACACGCCGGAACTGGCCGAGAAGTTCCCACTGATGCGCCAGCCCGTGGCGACAAAAAAAGCCGCGATCATTCTGCTCACGAGCAATCGTGGACTGGCCGGCGCATTTAACGCGAACATCCTCAAGGAAGCGCGGAATCTTCTGGCGCGGCTCACCGAGCAGGGAGTCGAGCAGGAGCTTCATGTCGTCGGCAAGAAGGGCTTGGGATACTTCCGCTACGTTGGACGCGAAGTGGCATCCAGCAGGACCGACATCACCGGCCAACCGACGGGGGCTAACGCCGCCGAGCTCGTCGACGCACTGATCGAAAGATTCGGGTCCGGCGACATCGACGCGGTTTACGTCATCTACTCGAAGTTCAACTCGGCGCTATCTACTCCGCCGACTTCGCAGCAGGTGTTACCGGTGACGCCGCCGGAGCGCAAAGGCGCGCAGCCCGATTACATCCTGATGCCATCGGCAGAAGTGATTCTTACTCAGCTTCTGCCGTCGTACGTGCGCAATTCCATCTACCGCGCGCTCGTCGAAAACGAGGCGGGGTTTCAGAGCGCGCAGCGCACTGCAATGAAAAACGCAACTGATAACGCAGGTGAGATGCTCAACGTTCTACGCCGCACCTTCAACCGCGCCCGTCAGGCGCAGATCACGCAGGAAATCGCCGAAATCGTCGGCGGTGCCGCTGCACTACAGGGGTAATCATGGCAACAGCCGTTCGCACTGAGAGAAAAAAGGCCGCCCAGTCTGATGCCGATTCGAAGAAGGCGAAGAACGTCGGCAAGGTAGTGCAGGTCATCGGACCCGTGCTCGACGTCGAATTCGAGTCGGAGCACCTGCCCGAGCTTTACAACGCGCTTCGCATCCGCGAGAAGTCCGATTCCGGCGCTGACATCGACGTCACCGTGGAAGTGCAGCAGCACATCGGACGCAATCAGGTTCGCGCAGTCGCGATGTCGTCGACCGACGCCGTCGTACGCGGAATGAGCGTCGAGGATACCGGCGGGCCGATCAGGGTTCCGGTTGGCGAGGCTGCGCTCGGCAGAATTCTGAACGTGCTTGGCAACCCCGTCGACAATGGGCCGGAGATTCCGGCGAGTGTCGAACGGTGGCCAATTCACCGGCCGGCCCCTGAGTTCGCGAACCTCGAGCCCAAAACAGAAATCTTTGAGACCGGTATCAAGGTCGTCGACCTCATCGCGCCATTCGTAAAGGGCGGAAAGATCGGACTCTTCGGCGGCGCCGGCGTCGGCAAGACCGTCGTCATCATGGAGCTGATTAACAACGTCGCCAAGGGACATGGCGGTAAGTCGGTGTTCTGCGGCGTCGGCGAGCGTACGCGCGAAGGAAACGATCTGTACCTCGAGATGAAAGAGTCGGGAGTCATCAACTCGGCCGCTCTCATCTACGGACAAATGAACGAGCCGCCGGGAGCCCGTTTGCGCGTCGGTCTGAGCGGCCTGACGGTCGCCGAGTATTTCCGCGACGTCGAAAATGCCGACGTGCTGGTCTTTATCGATAATATCTTCCGCTTTACCCAGGCCGGCTCTGAGGTGTCCGCGCTGCTCGGGCGTATGCCGAGCGCGGTGGGATATCAGCCGACTCTGGCGACGGAGATGGGCGACCTCCAGGAGCGCATCACTTCCACGAAGAACGGCTCGATCACGTCGGTGCAGGCGATCTACGTGCCTGCCGACGACATCACGGATCCGGCGCCGGCGACTGCCTTTGCTCACCTCGACGCGACGGTCGTGCTGTCACGCGCGATTACCGAGCTTGGCATTTACCCGGCGGTCGATCCGCTCGCTTCTTCGTCCCGAATCCTCGACGCGCAGTTCATCGGCGACCGCCACTATAAGGTTGCGACGGACGTACAGCGAATTCTGCAGCGCTACAAGGAGCTGCAGGACATCATCGCGATTCTCGGAATGGACGAACTGTCGGAGGAAGACAAGCTGGTGGTTGGCCGCGCCCGCCGCATTCAGCGCTTCATGTCGCAGCCATTTGCGGTCGCGGAGCAGTTCACCGGTATCAAGGGCCAGTACGTCAAGCTGGAAGAGACGATCTCATCCTTTGAGAGGCTGGTCGCCGGGGAGTTCGATCAGTATCCCGAGCAGGCGTTCTTCATGCAGGGCGGCATCGACGGCGTGGTCGAGACCGCGCAGAAGCTGTCGAACTCGTAATGCTCAAAGTGTCGGTGATTTCTCCGGAAGCCGTCTTGTTTGAGGGCGAGACGGAGTCTGTCGTGGCGCCGGCTTACGACGGCGAGGTGGGCATCCTTACCGGTCATGCGCCTCTGATGGCACTGCTCGGGAACGGAGAGCTTCGTCTTGGAGGCTCCGGCCGGCGCTTCAATGTCAGCGGCGGCTTCATGCAGGTCCTGAACGACAAGGTTCGCGTTGTGACGGAGAAGGCCACCGCGAGATAGCAGGGCCTCGTAAGTAATAAAAGGGCGAAGCTTCCGGGCTTCGCCCTTTTTGTTGCGTCGGAGCCGACCTAGTTATGGATCTGCTGCTGACCTGACAGCTGTGTAAATGGGAAACGTTGACTTTGCGGTGACAGGCCTTCTATAGTTAGAGCATATCCGGCATTCCCGAGGCCCCGGGCTGGGGGCTTGGGAATGCCCATCTGCATCGTTTGCGCGGCGGAGAACTGCCAGACGCTTGCGCACACATGCAGCCCACATAGTCGCGATGCGTTGAGGCCGCCCGGTCTCACACGACATACGCGATGGAATCATCCCAGTTTCACTTTCTGCGAGGTGTGTATGGGAATGACAGGTAAGATCTCTCGATTCCTTGCGATCGCGAGCGTGTTCGGGCTTGCCCCGGCTCTCGCTCAGGCGCAGGGAACGACCATCAGCGGCCAGGTCACTGGCGGCGGTGGTGCACCAGTTGTCGGCGCCAGCGTCAGCATTCCAACAATGCGCGTTGGCGCTTTTACGGACGCTGAGGGGCGATATACGTTCGTCGCTCCCGCGTCGGCCACGGGGAGCTCGGTCACCGTCGTCGCACGTAGGCTCGGCTTCGCGCCAAGCTCGGTGACTCTGGCCCTCAACGGATCGGCAGTCACACAGAACTTCAGCCTCTCGACCACGGCGACCGAGTTGCAAGGCGTCGTCGTTACCGCTCTCGGCGAGACCCGAGAGAGGAGCCAGCTCGGCACTGCGCAGCAGCAGTTGAGCACGTCGGAGGTCAACGAGACCAAGACGATGAACGTCGTCAACAGCCTTCAGGGTAAGGTCTCGGGAGTTAACATCACTGGCTCGGGCACCCAGGGTGGGTCGAGCAGAATCACGCTACGGGGTGTGAACTCGATCAGCGGCGACAACTCTCCCTTGTTCATCGTTGATGGCGTGGCAGTCTCCAACGCCGATCGCTCCGTCGGGAATTCCGGATCGGTCGCCAACGGAGCCAGCGTAGCCGGCGGTTGGGATTTCGGCAGCGCGATCGCCGACATCAACCCCGAAGACGTCGCGACGGTGACGATCCTCAAGGGCCCCAACGCCGCAGCTCTCTACGGCTCACGCGCTGCGAACGGCGTCATCATCATGACGACGAAGAAAGGCAGCGCTACGGCGGGGAAGATGCGCACCGAGTTGAGCTCAACCTACACGTGGGAAAATCCGTCCATTCTGCCTGAGTACCAGAACCTGTACGGTCAGGGGTCCGGCGGTCAGTTCCAGTTCGTGGACGGCCAGGGCGGTGGTGTTCAGGACTACAACGACCAGAGCTTTGGTCCACGCCTCGACGGGCGGTTGATCGATCAGTTCACGGGGCCGCAACAGCCCTGGGTAGCGCATCCTGACAACGTGTACAGCTTCTTCAACACGGGTCACACGTTCTCGAACAACATCGCATTCAGTGGCGGAACGGAACGGGCGAACGCACGCATCTCGTTCGGTTCTGATCAGATCGAGGGGTATATCCCCAACAACTCTTTCCACAAGACAAACGGTCTTCTCAATGCCTCGCTGAAGATCAACGATCGCCTCAGCTCTGACGCCAGCCTTCAGTATGTCCGGAATGCGGGAGCCAACCGGCCGGGCGTGGGTTACACGCAGAGCGTCCTGGAGCAGTTCGTCTGGTTTGGACGTCAGGTCGATCTGAATGCGCTTCGCAACTATCAGCAGGGCGCCTTGGTCAACAACGGACCGGAAGGCCGTGAATACAATTGGAATTACAGCTTTCACAACAACCCTTACTGGCTGCAATACGCGAATCCAATCGGCGACACTCGCGATCGGTTCATCGGCAACGTGTCGGCGAACTACAACTTCGCTGAGGGTGTCGATGCTACCCTCCGGACCGGATCGGATATCTATCGGTTCAATATCGATCAACGTTTTGCCCCGGGAGATTCGCGTCAGGGAACGATCGTTGACCCGAGATACTACGGTGGCTTCACCAACATCAACGACTACAACAACGAGAACACCACCGATCTCATCGTGAGGGCGAACCGGTCACTGGGCTCTCGCCTGCAGTTCAATGCACTCGGCGGCGGAGCAACCCGGCGCAGTAACTTCAACTCGAATAGCGCTTCAACGGGCGGCTTGACTGTTCCCGACATCTATAACGTCTCGAACGCGGCGATTGCTCCGACGCTGACTCAGAACACCCAGCGGCGTCAGGTCAACAGCGTTTACGGCGAGCTCGACGCCACGCTGAACGGCTGGTGGACTATTGGCGGTACTGCGCGCAACGACTGGTCATCGACGTTGCCGAAGAACAACAACTCGTACTTCTATCCGTCGCTGAACACCGCGTTCGTGTTGACCGATGCCGTTCCGGCGCTGAAGAACCGTTGGCTGAGCTATGCCAAGCTGCGCGCATCCACTGCCCAGGTAGGTAGCGACGCCGCACCGTATCAGCTGCTGACGACCTACAGCGGTCTAAGCTCCAAGTACATTGGCTTGCCGCAGTTCACCCTCGGTGACGTTCTTGCAAACGCCGAGCTCAAGCCCGAGATAACGCACTCGAACGAGCTTGGACTCGAGCTGAGCATGCTCGACGGTCGCATCACGTTCGACGGCAGCCTTTACGACAAATACACGAAAAACCAGATCTTCAACGCGCCGGTGTCACAGGCTACCGGCTTTGTTCAGAAGGCGATCAACGCCGGCAAGATCACCAACAAGGGCCAGGAGTTCCTGCTCGGAATCACGCCGATTCAGACGGACGCAGGAGTCACCTGGAACTCGACCTTCAACTACGGAAGAAACGTCAGCCGGATCGCCGAGCTCGCTCCGGGCGTCACGACTCTTCTCCTCGGTACTGCCCACGCAACACGCCTCGAGGCACGTCTGGACGAGCCTTATGGTGCAATTGTCGGCAACGCCTGGGCGAGGGACGAAAACGGCAATCTGCTGACTCGCGACGGTCTCCCGTTCGCGGAGAACACGGCCATGTCGCACTACTTCGGCAGCGTGCAGCCGCAGTGGACCGGTGGCTGGGGCAACACACTGACGTTCAAGAACATCCGCCTCTACGGCCTGCTCGATTTCCGGCGCGGAGGCAAAATCGCCAGCATCACGAACCTGTGGGGCGATTTCACCGGCATCTTTCCGCGGACCCTCAAGGGCCGCGAGGTCGATTGGGACAACCCAGGTATCGTCGTCAAGGGAATCGACGCGGACACGGGCCAGCCCAACACCACTAGCGTCGATGCCGAGACCTACTGGCAGTGCATCGCGTACAATTGCGGTCCAGTGCTCGAGGACCACGTGTACGATGCCAGTTATACCAAGTTGCGTGAGTTGTCGATCTCCATGGATTTGCCGCGCGCATTCGTCGATCGGCTGAACAGCAGCGCCATCAGCATTTCGCTCACCGGGCGCAATCTGAAGACGTGGACCTCGGTGCCGAACATCGACCCTGAGTTCTCGTATCAGACTGGAAACGTTCAGGGAATCGAATTCGCATCATTGCCGAACGCGCGGGTGTGGGGCTTCAACGTCCGCATAACGCCATAACTCTCTCTCACTGAGATATTACATTCGATGACAAACAAAAGACTCTGGAGAGTCGGCGCGGGAGTTGTTCTGGCGGTTGCTGCACTCGCCTGTAACAACGACAAGATCACCGACCTCAATAAAAATCCCAACAGCCCGGAGGACGTTCCGCCCGGGCCCCTGTTCACCGACGCGAGTCGGGTAGAGGTGTCGCGATGGTTCGGCGGCGCATACGATCTGCGCACCACCGAGTGGATCGTGCAGCACCTGTCGGAAGTGCAGTACAACGACGAGGATCGCTACGTCCGGATCCATGCGTCCGACACCGAAGGATCTTTCAACGGTGCGTATTCGGCCGAGCTTAAGGATTTGACGCAGATCATCGCGAAAGCGACCGCCGCTAACGAGCCGGGTAGTTATGCTCCGGCAAACGCGCTTCGGACGTTGGGCTTCATGTACCTTACTGATTCGTGGGGCGATATACCTTATTCGTCCGCGCTCAAGGGCGACGAGGTAGGGGCCAGTCTCTCTCCCACGTACGACAAACAGCAGGACATCTATACTGATTTCTTCGCGGTTCTGGACAAGGCAGCGAAGGATCTGACGGGAGCGAGCAACACGCTTGGCGGCGCTGACCCGATTTACGCGGGTAACCCTGCCAAGTGGCAGAAGTTCGCCAACTCGCTCAGGGCTCGCCTCGCGATGCGGATTGTCAACGTTGCTCCAGCGCTCGCCTCGACTCAGCTCGCGGCAGCGATGGCAGCGCCAGGCGGTCTGATTCTGACGAACGCCGACAACGCGGTATTCCCGTGGCCAGGCGATGGTGTGTACAACAACCCCTGGTCGAGCAGCCTGGGTGGCCGCGACGACTGGCGTATGTCAAACCGGCTGATGGATCAGCTCACATCATTGAACGATCCAAGAACGCCGATTTACGCACAGCCTACGGTCGATCCAAACGCGCCGAGGTATGCGGGCTCACCCAACGGAATTCTGCCCAACAAGGCTGTTCCGTATTTCACGACGACGTCCCGTCCCGGTGCGATCTTCTATGCCGGCAAGACGACGTACGGCCCTGTCTTCGGTGGTACGGGCCAGAAGCTCCCCACCTTTGTGTTGACTGCGGCGGAAATGAATTTCATTCTCGCCGAAGCGGCTGAGAGGGGGATGGCTGGTCTCACTCCGGCGCAGGCGGCTGGTTATTACAACGCCGGCATCACGGCATCACTCCAGCAATGGAGCGCAGTTGCGCCGGCCTCTCAGCAGATCTCGGCTACAGCGATAGCAGCGTACCTCGCGCAGCCTTCGGTTGCTTACAAGGGAGGAGTCGCGGGTCAGGTGCAGATCGCGCAACAGAAGTGGATTGCGCTCTTCACCGATGGTGGAACGGCCTGGGCTGAATGGCGCCGCACCTGTGTGCCGACTACGGTCGTCGCAGGTGTGGATGCAACTCAAACCAGCGTACCCCGCCGGCTCGAGTATCCAACTCTCGAGAACACGGTGAACGCGGACGCCGTTCAGGCTGCCGTGGCAGATCAAGGTGCTGACAACCTTGCCACCAGAGTCTGGTGGGACAAGGCACCGACCGCCGCTCCGACGTATCCGGGAGCTTCGTGCGGTGTACAGAACGGGACCTGATCCTGCGCCAGTAAGGAACGCAAAAAGGCCCCTCGAGAGATCGAGGGGCCTTTTTTATCTGACAGATCTCCCTGTCGGAGCGCAAGTCGATTCGTTCTACTGATTCTTGGTCCAGACGACAATCGCACCGCACATACGATTGTTGCGGTCCTGGTACTGGGGCGGCAGTCCTGCGGATGACGGATACACCTCCAAGCCGGCTACGTCCGTGGGACCAACGACTTCGTCCAGCTCCGCGCCTTGTGCGCGCATTCCATCCAGCCACACCATCGGCTTGCAATCGCGAAGCATGACACGATTGCCCGACCGTTCCGAGGCATAAATGCTCGCGCCAGGAACGGTGCGCAATAAGTCGCTCAGGAAGACAGGGTGACGCTTCTCAATCTCCTTGCGATCGAAGAACTTCGCGAAGTTGTTGTTCGTTCTGTGGTCGTAGAATTCGTCAAGATGGCCCTTCGCGCCTTCGACGACCACCTCGGCCACATCGCTCGGAATTTCTCTCAGATGAAAATCAAACGGGTCCCTGCCCATGGCCGGTCCGACATCGACGGTGAGGGAAGCTCCATGGAATCCAAGACGTCTCACGCTCAGAAGGACAGAACCCCCAGGCAGCCCAGTGAAGCTGTACGTTCCGTCAGTCGTGGTTCGAAACAGGCGTGCTGCCTCTCCAGGCCGCGACAGGGAAATCTGCGCTTCTGAAACGGGGTTATTGTTCTCATCGCGTACGACCCCGCTTACACTGTAGCCCGCTTTCGGGCTCGATAGCCCTTGGGCGGGCGCACTCTGCGCGCCGACTATAGTAAATCCCAACAAACAAAGGATGCTGCCGCGTTGCATGTTCGCCCCAAAGATTGATCTCAATGCACGCTGCTACCCGTGCCGGCCAATGTCAAGACAGTGTGCGCAAGACCGAAATAAGCGTTCTATCGCGGTAAACCCTCAAGAAACGAGGCTACCACTGGCTTGCGAATTGCGCCCGAAAGGGCCATAACATCATTTCACACAATCGCTTATGTCAGATACCTCACACCCACCTATTCTGGTGGTCGACGACAACCCGGACAACGCGCACATCATCCGCGACTATCTCGAAGCGCGCGGGTTTCCCATTACAGTCGCATATAATGGTGATGATGCCCTCAAGGCGTTCGAGGAAGTCAAGCCGGCCCTCGTTCTTCTCGACGTCATGATGCCTGGCCGCGATGGCTGGCAGGTCTGCCGGGAGATCAAGCAGCACGCGACGCTTGGCAAAAGTGTTCGCGTAGTAATGGTGACCGCGCTCGACGACTGGGTTAACAAGCGCCAGGCGCTGCAAACGGGCGCCGATGACTTCGTCGAAAAGCCGTTCGAGCTCTCCCGTCTCGCCGCGACCGTCGAGCGCAATGTGAAGCTCCTTGCGCCCAACGCCTCCACCGGCACTTCTGCTGCCGCTTCACGTCGTTGAGCGTGGACTATCACCAGCTTCTGCGCGACTCGTTGACGCGCCTGCCGACCGTCGCTGCCACCATCGACAGCGTCCGTAAGGCGGTCCAGGATCGCGGAGAGATCGTCATTCTCTATTTCAACTTCGACAGATACTCCAAGGTCGAGGAAGTTTACGGCTGGGAGAAACTGGATAGCGTGCTCGAGACGACGGGCGAGGCGATGCGCGATTTTCTGAACAAGAGTCCGCTCGCCTCATCGAAGCTCATGGTCGCTTTTCCAAACGACGACGACTTCGTGTTCTTTCACGTGCCGCAGGACGACACCCCCGCCGCGACTGACGCCGAGATCACCGAGATCACAGCCGGCCTGAAGGAAGCAGTTTCGTCGGAGATCGAGCGCGTGCACGGCGAGGACATCGCGGCCCTGTTCGATATCTTCGTCGGGCGGGCACACGTCGTTTACAACCCGAAGCTGCGAATGGAGAGGCAGATCTATCGCGGCATCCGGGAAGCGGCGAATGCGTCGAAAAGTCTCGAGCACCGCGAGCAGGCGAAGAAAGTTTCCGACCTGCGCGACACGCTCCGCAGTCGTGGGCTGTATATCGAGTACCACCCCATCGTCATCACCGACAGCCAGAAGGTGTTCGGCTATGAGGCGCTGGCACGCGGAACGATGCGCAGCATGCGAAGCCCTGAGGTGATGTTCGAAATCGCTGCCCAGTCCGATCTTATCTGGGACTTGAGCCGTCTCTGCCGGGACCGCGCGATCGAAGGAATGGGCAAGCTGCTAAAGGATGGCGAGCTACTGTTCATGAACGTCGACCCGGCAGACTTCGCGGATCCTTCGTTCGACGTGAAAGCCCTCCACGTCAAGGACCCGACCCGAGTGGTGATCGAGATCACCGAGCGTACTGCCATCAAGGACTATCCGAAATTCCGAGGCCGCCTCAAGGAATTCCGGGACGCGGGCTACCGCTTCGCAGTCGACGACGCCGGAAGCGGCTACGCCGGTCTAGGATCAATCGCCAACCTCGAACCGGATTTCATCAAGCTCGATATGTCGCTGATCAACTGCATCGATCAGAACTTCATCAAGCAGAATCTTGTAGAGACGATGGTGCGATTCGCCAACGAGCACGGCGCGATGGTCATCGCCGAAGGTGTCGAGCGCAAGGAAGAATTCGAGATGGTGAAATCGCTCGGCGTGCATCTGGTTCAGGGCTTCTTCGTGCACAAGCCAAGTACGAGCGCCGTTACTTATCGCCCCCCGGTTCACCCGGCCCCGGCTCTCGCCGAGGGAGCAAAGTAGTCACCAGCTCGTAGGATCGCTCGGCAGCTCCAAGTCCGGTCTGCACCGTTTCTCGCGCCAGTGAGCCGGCGGCATCGCGCGCAGTCGCGGATCCAAGCCAATCGCTCAGGCGAATGGTTAGATCCGCCAAGCCTTTGATCTGCGCGCCGCCGCCCGATTGAATGAGCTTCGCCGCGTCCCTGCTCTTCTCGTTGCGCGGGCCGAATAGCACCGGCGCTCCGAATGCGGCGGGCTCGAGAACCGAGTGCAAGCCGGCCGAATGAAATCCGCCGCCGACGTAGGCGACGTCCGCCAGTGCGTAAAGGTCGCCGAGGACCCCGTAGCGGTCGACGAGAATGACGTCGGCACTGGAAGCATCTGCTGAATCGAGGTGCGCGAGGGTCAATCCGGTCGAGCGAGCCCATGAGTCGATCGGGCCAAGATGGGAGTTGCTGGCCTCGTGCGGCGCAATAATCAGCCTGGCATCAGGAATTTTTTCGAGAATGCGAAGCCAGGCAGGGAACAGGTGCGCTTCGTCGGGCGGCCATGTCGATCCGGCTACCAGCGTCGGCCGGGATGATCGCAGCGACTCTACAAGGGACGAACGCGCCCGCTTGGCTCTGGCCCAGACCTGGTCGTATCGCGTGTCGCCGGTGACACTGATTCGATCGGCGCGCACACCCTGCTCGCGCAGACGATCCGCGTCGTCCTCGTCGATGGCCCCCACCCGCTCGATTGCGCGATACGCATCGCCAAGCAACGCGCGAGCGAAAACCCCGCGTCGCCCTGAAGACTCGGGCAGCGTCGCACTGATCACGCCCACCGGCACTCCCGATGCCGCCGCATGCTCGGTGAGCGCCGGCCAGATGTCCAGCTTGCTGAAGATCAGCGCGTCGGGGCGAAGCGCTGAGACGATTGCTTCCGCGTGGGCGGTGGTATCGAAGGGCAGGAAATCAGAGAAATCGGCTTTTACACCCAGAGCAAACCTCTCGGCGCTAGGAGAATAGAATGTGTAGGCGATTTGAACGTCGGGCCGCCGCGCACGAAGCAGCTCGATGACCGGCAGCGCCTGAAGACCTTCGCCCACCGATGGCGCGTGAAACCAGGCGAGCGGCCTGGCGGGATCGCGCGTCGCTGCGGCCCACCGCTGGTATCGTCCGGTCAGTCCACGACGTGCGCTCAGGCCGCGCCGAAACTTGGACTCACCGCCGGGAGTTGCCCGGACGAATACTTCGGCGACCTGGCCCGCTACCGCGTAGGGAATTCGCAGCAGCGAATTCACTGCTGTCGATTTCTTACCATGGCCGAGTCGATCGCCGTGCGGAGCTCATCGAGTGACTGCGCTCCGACAAGGAGCTTGTTGCCGATCATAAAGCTCGGCGTAGCGCTCGCGCCGGCGCGCTCAGCCCGATCGTGATCGGCTTCGATGAGGGGGCGCATCTCGCCCGACTTCATGCAGTCGCGCCAGCGTGTCATGTCCACTCCAGTGGACCGCGCCAGCGAATCGAAGGCCGCTGTGGGAGATCCAAGGGTTTCCCAGCTGTTCTGCGACGAGAAAAGCGCATCATGCATTGGCCAGAATTTGGCTTGCGCACCGGCGCACATTGCCGCTTCCGCCGCCGGAAAGGCATGGACGTGAATGGCCAGCGGGAAATTCACGTAAGCCAACCGAATCTTTCCGGTTTTGACGTACTGTTGCAGTAGCATCGGATAGGTTTGATCGTGCCATTGCTTGCAGTACGGGCACTGGAAGTCGCTGACTTCGATCACCCAGAGCGGTGCTGTCGCGCTTCCCTGAATCCGCGCGAGGTCGGCGCGCGTAATATTGGAGTCGGTCGGTGCGCGAGCAGCAGCAGCTTTGACGGTCGCGCCAGGAATGACGGCAGTGCTTTCCGCGGTTTGTCGCGTGTTACTTGCAGGTGCACAGGCGATAGTGAGTGCGAGCGCGACGATGCCACGGATGCGGTTGACTTGGGGTCGAATCATCTGCTAAATAGACCTCCTGCCAAACCATGAAATCAAGGGAGATTAGATACTTACTTCGGTTCTGATCGGCCTTCCTTCGACGGCGACCATGATCGCCGCGCTGCGAGCCGCGTGGCTCCTCCTCCTTACACAAGGCATCCAGATCCCGCCGCCGACCGGGCTGGTGAACGACTTCGCGCACGTGCTGCAGCCGGACGCTGTTCAACGCATGGAACGCATCGCGGAGGACGTTCGGACAAAATCGAGGGGCGAGATGGCGATCGTCACTCTACCGGAAATCGGCACACGCGACGTGCAGGAAGTCGCGCTCCAGATCGGCCGGGAATGGAAGGTTGGCAAGATCGGGAATCCGGGCGATCCGACCCGAAACGCCGGGGCGGTGATCCTTCTCGTTCCCAAGGAGACCAGCAAGGATGGTCGCGGGCATTGTTTCATCGCCACGGGTCGCGGCGCCGAGGGATTTATTACGGATGCGGACGCGGGTGACATCTGCCGCGAGGCGACGCCCGCGTTCATGCAGAAGGACTATAGCACCGGTTTGGAGCTCGTCACGCTGCGAACGGCCGAGCGGTTTGCGAAGGAGTTCAACTTCACTCTGGACACAGCACTCGTCCCGCCGCCGCTGCCGGCCCCGGCTGTTGATTACCCGTCGAGCGGTAACGGTGGAATTCCACCGTTCGCCATCTTCATCATCTTCATCGTCGTTTTACTTCTCCTCAGCAACGCTCGCCGAAGAGGCCGAGGCGGATGCGCCGGGCCCGGTTGTCTGCCGCTGATCATCCCAACCGGCGGATTTGGCGGCGGACGCAGCAGCGGTTGGGGCGGCGGAGGCTGGGGAGGTTTGGGAGGCGGCGGCGGTGGGGGCTGGGGCGGTGGCGGCGGCGGTTTTGGGGGATTTGGTGGTGGCGGTGGATTCGGCGGTGGTGGCGGCGGCTCGAGCTGGTAGCGGAGGCTACATATGATGAAACTCGAAGAATTGGTCAGGCAGCTTCAGCTCGCGTACGGCGGAGGACTCCGCTCGGTGGTGCTCTTCGGATCGGCGGTCGCCGGTGAGCACGATCCGAAGAAGTCCGACTATAACGTGCTCGTAATCGTCGATTCGCTGCCGCTGGAAAGATTGCGGGCCGTTGCGGCGGTATCGAAGGCGTGGTCAGAGGATGGCAATCCGCCGCCGATGACGTTCACCGCGAATGAATGGAAATCGTCGTCCGATATTTTTCCGATGGAGTATGCCGATATCCTCGAGCGCCATCGCGTGCTCTATGGTGAATCGCCCTTCGACGGTATTCGCGTGTCCCCATCCGATCTGCGGTTGCAGGTCGAGCAGCAGACGATGGGGAAGCTATTGCAGCTGCGTCAGGCGACGATGGGAGCTGGTGGCGACAGCAAGCTGCAACTCGGAGTGCTCGAAAAGAGTCTGAGCACACTGATGGTGATTTTCCGCGGAGTGTCGCGGTTGTTGGGAGACGTTCCTTCGCAGGACTACGAGGAGCTCACACGTTCGCTCGCGCAGCGCGCCGGCTTTTCGCCGGAGCCCTTCGTACGGGTCGTGCGTCACGTGCGGGGCAGGGAAAAGATTCCGCGCGAGAGCGCCGTCGGGATACTGGAGGAATACCTGGCGGCGATGGAAAGGCTGGTCGCGTATCTCAACGAATACAAAGGGTAAAGCTTCGCACGCGAAAACGGCTTTTCGCGCAGAGTGCAGAATAGAGTCTCGACAATTTTCATTCAGAGGAGTTGCGCAATGGTATGGCTTTCCGAGGCAAAAAGACGAATCAAGCGGCCTTCGATGCTGGGGCTTTTCTTACTTGTCCCGGGACTGGCGGGCTGCGGATACAATCAGATACAGCAGTACGATGAGAATGCCGCGCAGGCGAAGCAGCAGATTTCGGTGCAGCTGCAGCGCCGCGCGGACCTGGTTCCAAATCTGGTCAACACAGTGAAGGGCTACGCCCAGCACGAAGAGGCCGTCTTCACGCAGGTGGCGCAGGCCCGGGCGGGGTTGGCTGGGGCGATCCAGAGCGGCGATCCGCAACAGATGGCGACGGCCAACGCCGGCCTCACTGGAGCTCTCGGTCGGCTGATTGCGGTCGCCGAGGCCTATCCGCAGCTCAAGGCTGATCAGGGATTCCTGCGACTACAGGACGAGCTGACGGGTACCGAGAACCGGATCGCCACTTCCAGAAACGACTACAATGAGGCGGTCCGTTCCTACAACACGTACATCCGGACCTTTCCCCAGGCATTGACGGCGAAAGTCACAGGCGCGAAGCCTCGGACGTATTTCGAGGCGGCGCCCGGAAGTGAAGCGGCGCCGACCGTGGATTTCGGCACGCGGTCAACCGGAAGCTCGACACCGGCGGCGGGAGCGCCTCGATAGTCAAAGCGTAAAGTACCTGCAAGGCGTTTCGCGCCAGATTTCCGGCCATCCGCTCCATGAAGGAGCGCCAGCAAACAGCTGGCGCTCCTTTGCGCGTCGGACCTCAAATTAGCGGCAAACAGCAGCTTTCATGGGTTGATGTCTATTGACACGTTGCGGGCATACCCCTAAATAGCTCCCACCCAGAACCAAACTGCAGAGTCCCTACTACTCTGCCTAGGCTTGCTGCGCCTGTGCCGCAGGCCTCACCCATCCAAGCTGGAGACAGGCATGAAAAGGATTAGCTCGTCAGTAATGTCGTTGCTATTGCTGGTGCTCGTGAGTACCAGTGCCTTCGCGCAGACGCGTCGCGTAAGCGGCCGAGTCACGGTGGAAGGAAGCGGTGAGGCCGTCGCCGCAGCAAGCATCAACGTCGTCGGAACCTCCCTCGGCACCTACACCGACGATCAGGGAAATTTCACCCTGAACGTTCCGGATGGCCCGGCAACGATCCGCGTCCGTCGCATTGGATACGCGCAGAAGACGATTGCCGTACCGGCCGGTGCGACCGAGGCGAACGTCGCACTCGCTCGTGATGCCCTGCAGCTCGAGACGCAGGTCGTTACAGGAACGGCGACGACTGTCTCAAGCGTCAATGCCGCCAATGCAGTGACGGTTGTCTCCGGGGAGAAGCTCAATCGCGTTCCTGCCCAGACCATTGACTACGCGCTCCAGGGCAAGGTCCCCGGCGCGATCATCACCCAGAACTCCGGCGCGCCGGGCGGTGGTGTGCAGGTCCAGCTGAGAGGCGTCTCGACGATCAACTCGAGCTTCCTGCCGCTGTACGTGATCGACGGCGTAATTATCGACAACTCGTCGATCGCCAACGGAATCAACGCGATCACTCAGGCAGCTGGTGGCCAGTTCGGGTCGTCGCAGGACCAACGCGTCAACCGCACGGCCGATCTGAATCCAAACGACATCGAGAGCATTCAGGTGCTCAAGGGTCCTTCGGCCAGCTCGATCTACGGTTCGAGAGGCACCAACGGCGTTATCGTCATCACGACGAAACAGGGCCAGGCGGGCAGGACCACGCTGGATTTCGTTCAGCGCTTCGGAACCGCGCGGATCTCCAACAAGATCGGCATGCGCTGCTTTGGATCGGGCCAGGAGTACGCTGACTGGACCGGCGATACCTCGGCGGTCGCGATCGCGGGTGACATCGCCCAGTTCAACGCGGCGACGAACAAGTGCCACGATTATGAGCAGGAGCTCTATGGTGAGCACCCGTTCAACTACCAGACGATCGGATCGCTGCGCGGGGCGACGAACGGCGGGACGAATTACTTCGTCTCCGGCCTCGTCCAGCACGACGGCGGACTTCAGCTAAACGACAACTACAATAAGCAGTCACTCCGTGTGAATCTTGGCCAGCAGATGGGCACCAAGCTCAATCTCCGGGCGAATACGGAACTGATCCACTCGCTCACGTCTCGCGGTATCAGCGGTAATGACAACACGGGTATCAACCCCTACACGACCTTCTCGCAGACTCCTTCGTTCATCGATCTGCAGAAGCAGGGAGACGGGACCTATCCGAAAGGATTGGCAGTCGTCAACAACAACAACCCGTTCCAGAACACGGAACTCGTGAAAACTCCTGAAGACGTGTTCAGGCTTCTGGGAAGCGGGCTGGCGTCGTACACCATCGTCGCTCAGCCACGTCAGACGCTCGATTTCACGATCAATGGCGGCATCGACGCGTATACCGATCACGCCAAGGTCATCTCGCCGGCAACCGGCTACATCGAGCAGGTCAATGCCAACCCGGGCACCATCGTGGTCAATAACTCCACGATCTTTACGGGCAACCTTGGCGCGAACTTCACGCACCGCCTGATTCGCGACATGTTCACGGCCACAACGTCTGCCGGCATGGGCCAGGTAAGACGCAACGTGGACATTCTTGGAACTACCGGCCGCGGCGTTTTCCCCGGCGTCACCAACGTTGCGTCGGCGACCCAGATCTTTACGACCGAGGCGCAGGATATCGTCAAGTCGCAGTCCATTTTCGGACAGGAAGAGTTCCTTACGTTGGGCGAGCGGCTGCTGCTGACCGCCGGTGTCAACGGCGAGCGCACGAGCAACAACGGCGATCCGAAAAAGTACTACGCTTATCCGAAGTTCTCCGGGTCTTACCGGGTGCCGGTGCCGGTGGCATCGGTCGACGAGCTGAAGCTGAGGCTCGCGTATGGAAGAGCGGGCAACCAGCCGCTCAGCGGTAAGTTCACTTTCCTCACTAACCTGATCGAGGAAGGCGTAACCGGATTCCGCGCTTCGACCGCGCTTGGTTTCCCGAACGTGAAGCCTGAGACGGCAAGCGAAACCGAAGGTGGTTTCGATATCACACTATTCAACGCGCGCGCCAGATTCTCGGCGACGCAGTTCCGCAAGCAGATCGACAATCTTCTGCTGACGGCGGCGGTCGCACCGTCGACCGGCTTCTCGAGCCAGACAATCAACGGTGGCCAGATCGTCAACCACGGTACCGAGCTCGAGCTGGAGATGACGCCTATTCTCGCGGGTGGCTTCTCGTGGGTGTCGGGCACTACCTACTCCAGTGCCAAGGGCAAAGTCACACGCCTGCCGGTGCCGGGCTTCATCCCCGCGTCCGGCTCATTCGGAAGCCGGTTCGGCAACGGGTTCGTTCAGCAGGGTCAGCTGATCACGGTGCTGCAGGCTGTCAACGGCTGCACCGCGCTCAACGCCGCTGGAACCTCGTGTCCGTCCGCGAACCGTGTGCTGACCTTTGTCGGCAACTCGGCTCCGGATTACGAAATGGGTTTCACCAACGACTTCACCTTCGGACAGTTCCGTCTTTCGTCGCTCGTCGACTGGAGAAAGGGTGGGCTCGGCGTGAATCTTACGAACGATTACTTCTACGGCAGCGGCCTGGCGAAAGACACTGCGCTCGCCAATGCGCAACTTGCTGCGTTCGCCAAGGGAGTCGACGTGTGGGTCGAGAACACCGGGTTCGTCAAGCTTCGCGAGTTGACGCTCGGATACGAGATCCCAACAGGAATGTCTTCGCGTCTCTTCAACGGTCATGTGCAGACCGCGCGGATCGAGTTGAGCGGACGTAATCTCGCGACCTGGACCAAGTACACGGGTCTCGATCCAGAAGTATCGAACTTCGGCAACCAGGCTCTGGGCAGGTTCCAGGACGTAACGCCGTATCCGCCTAGCCGCCAGTTCTACTTCACGATCAACACAACCTTCTAAACCGAGCGATGACTGAGATGAAGCGATATACAACCATGATCCTCGCCGCGACCGCATTGGTCGCTGCGGGATGCAAGGACAACCCGGTGGCGAATCCGATCGATGCGCCTACCGTGGACGCCCTCGGGGGCCCGCTGACGCGCGTGACGCTTCAGCAACTCGCGACCGGCGCGCTGGCGCAGGATCGTAACTCTGTGAACGTGTTCGCGTACGCAATCGAAGCTGGAATATTTGCCCGCGATGTCTACCGAATCGACGCCTCCGAGCCGCGATTCGTCCAGGAAACGCTCGGCGGCAACCCCGATCCGGGAAGCTTTGCCGGCGGTGGCGCCTGGGCGGGTTACTACACTGCGATGAGAGCGGAAAACACTCTGATTCTCGCTCTGGCAAACGCGCCAGCGGATCAGTTCACGACTGCGGAGGTGAACGCCACCAAAGGCTTCTTCCGCACAATGAAGGCGCTCGACTACTGGCGCGTAATTGAGTACCGGGACACGGTCGGGATGGCGATTCAGACGGACGATCCGGCTGCTGTCACTGATATCCGGTGCAAGACGGCAGTGCTTTCCTACATCGCGGCCCTGCTGGACAGCGCCAATGCGGACCTCACTGCGGCCGGCGCAACGACCAAGCTCCCGTTCCAGATGCCGACGGGCTTTACGGCGTTTGGCCGGGACTATTCAGTCGTGTCCAACATCGTGAGGTTCAACCGCGGTGTGAAGGGTAAGGTGGACTTCTATCGTGGCCTCGACCGGAAGAATCCAACGCCGGCGCTGTTTACCACCGCGATCACGGAGCTGACGCAGGCGCTTAACGGCGCAGCGGCTGGGGCAGTCCCGAAGGCGACTTTCAACATTGGTCCATACTACGTCTTCGTCCCTGGCGGCTCGGAAAACACCCCGAACACGATTTCCGATTCGAAGATCGGCCTGAACCCGCTGGTCGGTGACAGCGTGCAGGCGGGCGACACCCGCGCTTCCAAGATAGTGCCGCGCGATCCACTCTCTGGTTTCGGAATTTCGACCAGCATCACCTACTCCGGAGCCGTAGCCACCACGGCAAATCAGGCCGCGCCACTCGGCATTCTTCGCGATGAGGAGCTCGTACTGCTGCGTGCTCAGGCAGAGATCGAAGCTGGCCAGCTGGCGAATGCCATTCTCGATATCAACGACGTGCGGACCAATTATGGTCTGGCTCCGGTCGCACCGGCAGACAAAGCGTCTGCAATCAACGCGTTGCTTTACGAGAAGCGTTACTCGCTCCTGTTCGAAGGCCCGCAGAGGCTGGACGACCTGAGAGAGTACAACAGGCTGAACTCCGCAAATTTGCGGAAAGAAACGCCGACGGATCCATACAACGCCGCTCTTCCGATTCCGCGCGCCGAGTTGAATGCCCGTGGAGTGACGACGAACCCAGCCTGCACTCCTTGATAGGTTGCGGAATGCGGCACAAAGTGGTAACAACTGGCTCGGGAGAATTTCCCGAGCCAGTTTTGTTTTGCGGGGCTTGGATTATGCAGCCCGGACCTGGCAGTAAACTTTGCAGTCGGAGGTATCATGGTCGCGCGTCTGGTGACTGCGGTCGCACTGGCTTGTGCAGTGGCCTGCTCACATCCGCAGCTTGGCCCCGGGGAAGTCTACGATTCGCAGGTCATCACTGAGGACGAGATCGTGGCGTCGAGAGCGTCGAACGCGTACGAAATCATTCATAAACTGCGCGCGAACTTTCTCACCAATCGCGGTCAGACCACCTTAAACCGATCCGATTCCAACCCTTACCCGGTCGTTTACGTCGACGATCAGGAATTCGGTCCGATCAGCACGCTGTCCGGCATCCCCGCGGCCCAGATCTCATCGATCCGGCTTTACCGTGTTTCAGAAGCGAACGCGAAATACGGCAACCACAATATGAGTGGAGTAATCTCCATCATTACGCGGCACTAGCGGGAGCGGCCTTGGGGAACAGGGACGGCCCCTTTTCCACTCGCCAACCGGTCGGGTCCAGTTTATCGGCACGGTCGAAGCGCATTCCGCTCACCGCGCCCGGCGCGCCGAGCGCCTTCCATAGCTCCTCCGACTTGCCGGGCATGAACGGGAAGAGATAGACCGCATGACGGACTAGCTGTCTCATTAACGTCGCGAGGGTTGATTCGAGCGCGGTGCGACTCCCTGGATCCTTTGCCAGCTTCCACGGCGCCTGACGGTCCACATACTCGTTTCCACGGGCGATCGTCTGCCAGACAGCCTTCAGCGCGTCGTGCAACAGGAAGCCGCGCGGGCCGAACGATGCATGGTATGCGGCCAGATCCTGCTCGTCGGCTTCATCGATCTCGTTCCTCTCACCGCCCGGGATGACACCGTCACAGTATCGCTCGACCATGGATATAGCGCGGCTCGCCAAATTGCCGAAGGCGTTGGCCAGGTCGGCGTTGTATCGCTCCTCGAATCGTTCCCACGAAAAGTTTCCGTCGGCGTCGAAAGGAACTTCGCGCAGCAGGAAATAGCGAAAGGCATCGGAGCCGTAACGATCGATCGCGTCACGCAAATTGAGATTGCCACCGGCCGACTTGCTGACGCGGGAGCCGCCAACCAACACGAATCCGTGAACCCAGATGCGCTTGGGCAGGGCGATTCCAGCGGCCATCAGCATCGCGGGCCAGATCACTGCGTGAAATCTGGTGATGTCTTTGCCGATCAAGTGCAGGTCGGCCGGCCAGATCTGCTCGTAATCGGGATTGGGGAAACCAGTCGCAGTCAGATAGTTCGGCAGCGCATCGAACCAGACATACATCGTCTGCTCCTCCCCGGCGCTGGTCTTTCGCGGGAATGGCACTCCCCACGAGAAACGGCTTCTGCTGGCCGAGATGTCTTCCAGCCCTGAATCAAGCAGGGACAGGATTTCGTTCCGACGGGATTTCGGCTGCAGAAATTCCTCGCTGGACACCAGCTTTCGAATGCGATCGGTGTAGGCGCTCAAGCGAAAGAACCAGTTCTTCTCCTCCACCCATTCCAGCACTCGCGTGGGGTGCAGGATGCATTTTCCATCGACGATCTCGTCGTCCTGTTTGAACGCCTCACACCCAACACAATACCAGCCTTCATACGCCTTCTCGTAGAAATCGTCGGGGGAGTTCTCGAAAATCTGCTCGATCAAACGTTTCACGCCCGCCTTGTGCGCGGGGTCGGTCGTTCGAATGAACTGGTCGTAAGAGATACCGACCTTGCTCCAGATCTCGCGCGTGCTCTCGGCGACGGCGTCGACGAGCTCCTGGGGCGAGACTTTACGCTCGGCCGCGGTCTGCGCCACTTTCTGACCGTGCTCGTCCATCCCGATCAGGAAATGGACGTCGTCTCCCTTCAGCCGGTGATAGCGCGCAATCGCGTCGGCACCGATTTTTTCGAAGGCGTGGCCCTGATGTGGATCGGCAGTAGCGTAATCGATCGCCGTGGTGAGGTAGTACTTGGCCAAGTACCGACCGCCTGCAGAATTCGGATCTTCGCCACCGCGACCGCGACGTCCACCGCGTCGGCCGCGTCGCCGCTTTCCGGAGCTGCCCCCTTCTCGGCCGTCCGTCCCGGGCGCAATATCCGCCGACGCGGGGCGGGCAGTGGGAGCGTTCGCCGCCGGTGGAACGAAGACGGGATGCTCCGCAGTGTACATCAACTCCGGTGAAATCTCTTCCGGCCTGATGCTCTCCGCCGGCTCCTCGTCATCCGCGGTCACTACCGCAGCTCCAGCGCCTGAAAGTTGCCCGGTCTCGAGCTTGAATTCCGGAAGGGTGAGAGATCGCAGCTCACCCTCCACACCGCGGAGAGCGATGCGTTCGCGGAAGATGTCCACCGACATCACCTTTTCTTCGCCGAGTTTCGTTGCGACAATTTTGCCTTCCTTCGGGAAGCGCTTGCGACTCTGGACGTAGAATTCGTGCTCGTAACGCAGGCAGCACATAAGCCTGCCGCAGGCCCCGGAGATCTGCGACGGGTTGAGCGATAACCGTTGGTCCTTGGCGACGCCAAGGTTGACCGGTCGCAGCTCGGGCAGCCACGAGGCCGAGCAATACTGCCGCCCGCATCTTCCAATCCCATCCAGGCGCTTTGCTTCATCGCGGACGCCGATTTGCTTGAGCTCGATCCGGGTGCGAAAGAGTGATGCGAGGTCACGGACCAGATTGCGGAAGTCGACTCTCTTATCAGCAGTGAAATAGAGCGTGAGCTTCTTGCGGTCCCACTGCCACTCGGCGTCGGACAGCTTCATACCGAGCCCGTTGGCCCGGACGCGTTCCATCGCCTTGCGACGCGCGTCCTCGTTCAGCCTGTCGAGATCCTTCGACTGTCCGCGATCCTTGTCGCTGGCGAGACGCAGTGCTTTGCGCTCGGGAAGGGAATTGCCGCAGCCATGCGAGCAGCCGCCGTTGCGCTTCTGCGCGAGATCGCCGAGGGAGTGGATGTAGCCGAGATCCTCTCCACGCTCGACGTCCACGATCACCGCCGCGTTAATCGGTGGCGGATCCGGGTAATCCCAGAGAAAGAATTCCTTACGGTTGCCCTTGAAGGCGACTTCGACGAGATGCGGCACGCGTTACTCCGTCCATGCGCCGAGACGCAGGAACTTCTGGCGGCGGCGCCGAACCAGTTTTTCCGGGCGCATTTTACGCAGCTCTTCGAGGTGCTTGCACAAAACCGTCTGCAGCGACTTCGCCGCCGTTTCATGATCGGCGTGCGCTCCGCCTTTCGGCTCGGGAATGACCTCGTCGATGACCTTGAGCTCCAGCAGCTCCGGAGCGGTGATGCGGAGCGCAGTGGCTGCCTTCTCCCGCATCTCCGGGCTCTTCGCATCCTTCCACAGAATCGCGGCGCAGCCTTCAACGGAGATCACCGAATAGACGGCGTTCTCCATCATCAGGACGCGATCGGCGACGCCGAGTGCGAGCGCACCGCCTGACCCTCCCTCGCCGATAACGGTGGCGATGATCGGGACCTGGAGCTGACTCATCTCGTACAGGTTTCGCGCGATGGCCTCGGACTGTCCGCGCTCTTCCGCACCAAGTCCAGCCCACGCGCCCTGGGTGTCGATGAACGTGATCACAGGCACGTGGAATTTCTCGGCGAGCTTCATGAGCCGCAGCGCCTTCCGGTAGCCTTCGGGGTGAGGCATACCGAAGTTGCGCTTCAATTGCTCCTTTGTGTCGCGACCACGTTGATGACCGATGACCATAATGGTGTCGTCATCGAGACGCGCCCAGCCGCCGATGATGGCGGCGTCATCGCGGAACGCGCGATCGCCGTGCAGCTCGATGAAATCGGTGAAAGCGAGCCGTACGTAATCGGCGGTGAACGGTCGCCGCGGATTGCGCGCGACCTGCACCCGCTGGAATGGCGTGAGGTTCCGATAGACCTCTTCGCGCAGATCGAGCAGCTTCCGCTCCAGCGGCTCGATCGCCTCGGCGACACTGAGCTGGCTGTCGCCCGCTGTCTTTTTGATCTCGTCGATCTGCCGCTCCAACTCGGCGATCGGCTTTTCGAACTCGAGCTGTGTCGCTGAAGCCACTGGTCAGCTCCCCCGTTGAAGTCGAACGGAAGACTCGCCAAGAATATTACGCAGAGCGTTGAGCGCCGCACCATCCGCTGCCAAAGTCAGTGATCGCGAGCGCAGACGTGCCTGGGTCCCATTGCCATCGCTCCACCTGAATTCCAGCGGCGCCGAGCCTGGATACGTCTCGGCGATCGCGCGAACATCGGACATGATGTCGCCGGAGTAGGCGCCTTTCGCCAGCTCGATCGCGACTGTCACCTGTCCGTTGGTTCGCATCTCGGCGAGTTTCGTCGCGGAATCCACGATGAATGATGGGTTATCGGCAGTCTCGTCCCGACGCGGGTATGCTCCTTTGAGCAGCATTGGGATATCGGTTTTGATTTGATCATTGAGTGTTGCCCACTTCTCGGGGAAGATCAGAACCTCGGCAGAGCCGGAGAAATCCTCGATAGTGAGGCGAGCGAACTCTGAGCCGCTGCGCTTGCTGATCTGTCGCTTGATGCTCGTCACGACCACTGAAAGCGTCATCAGCTCGGGACGCCAACTGCCCAGGTCAGAGACCGTGTGAGTGGCGAATATCTCAGCTTCAGTGCGGAAGCGCTCGAGAGGATGGCCGGAGATGTAGAATCCGAGGATCTCTTTCTCTTTCGCCAGCCGCTCCGATTCTGTCCAGGACGGAATGTTGGGCAGGGTATGCGTGGTCTGAACGTGCTCAGACTCGTCTGACGGAGCGCCGAAGAGCGAGGCCTGTCCGGTGAGAATGTCTTCCTGTTTGAGCGACGCTTCACGAATGGCGACATCGAGAGCAACGGCCAGCTGCGCACGGTGCCCGCCGAGTGAGTCCATGGCGCCAGCGTGAACGAGCGCCTCGAGGACTCGCTTGTTGCAGATGCGGAGATCGATTCTTTCGCAGAAATCGAACAGCGATCGGAACGGGCCGTCCTTGGCGCGAGCGCCGATGATGGAATCGATCGCCGACCGTCCGACATTCCGAATACCGCCGAGCCCAAAGCGGATCCTGGTCTCGCCGACGACGGTGAATTTGTAACCCGACTCGTTGACGTCGGGGGGAAGAATCTCGAGGCCGGCTTCCTTTGCGCCGGGAACGTGGAGCTGACGCGCCTCGTTGATGTATTTGACGACGTTGTCGGTGTCGCCGATCTGGGACGACAACAGCGCCGCCATGAAATCCGCGGGGTGGTGAGTCTTCAACCAGGCGGTGTGATACGAGATGATCGAATACGCGACGGAGTGCGACTTGACGAAGCCGTAGCGTCCGAAGGTCTCGATCTGGCCGGCGATCTCCTCGACGACGTTGGGGTCGTATCCGCGAGCGATCGACTTCTCGATGAACTTGCCGAGCTCGGCACGAATGAGCTCGGCGTCTTTCTTACCCACCGCTTTGCGTAGGACATCGGCTTCCGAGAGCGAGATCCCGGCAAGAGTCTGTGCGACTCTCATCACCTGCTCCTGATAGGTGATGACGCCGTAGGTGCTCTCGAGCACTGGCTCGAGCTCGGGAACGATGTACTTGACCGGCTCTTCGCCGCGCTTGCGGCGCATATAGACCTTGTGCATTCCGGCGTCGAGCGGACCGGGACGCATAAGGGCGTTGGAAGCCACCAGGTCGTCGAAGCGGTCGGCACGCATGCCTTTCAGCAAATCAGTTGCAAGCGGCGACTCGAACTGGAATACGCCGACGGTTCTGCCGGCGCGGAGCATTCTGTACGTCTCGGCATCATCGAGATCAAGGGTGTCGAGATCCGGTGCGGAGCCGGTACGATCGCGGATCGATCGAAGAGTATCCGCGATTACCGTAAGAGTGGTGAGACCAAGGAAATCCATCTTCAGCATGCCCGCGTGCTCCAACGCGTTCATGTCGTACTGGGTGACGACTACGGAATCCTCGCTGCCATTGTTGGCGCCGGCGCCCTTGGAGGCCTGGGTGCAGACGGGCACGTACTCATCGAGCGGACCTGGAGCGATAACGACTCCGGCAGCGTGCACGCCGGCGTGGCGCGACAAGCCTTCGAGCTTTATCGCGTAATCAAGCAGCTGGCGGTAGCGCGCCTTCCGTTCCTTTACCTCACGGGTATCGTCCTTTCTCTCGGCGTAGAACTCGCGAATCTCCGGAATACGGTCGATCGCTTCCTGAACGGTGAGCGAAAAATTCGGATTGTTCGGTACGAGCTTGGCGAGATAATCCGTCTCTGAAGGAGTGAAGCCGAGGGTTCTGCCGACGTCCTTGATGGCAGCCCTCGATTTCAAAGTTCCGAAGGTGATGATCTGCCCAACGGAATCGCGCCCGTACTTCTGGCGGACGTACTCGATGACCTCGCCGCGACGCTCGAAGCAGAAATCGACGTCGATGTCCGGCATCGACACGCGCTCGGGATTTAGAAAGCGCTCGAACAGCAGATCGAACTTGAGCGGATCGATGTTGGTGATCTTGAGCGAGTAGGCGACGATGGATCCGGCGCTGGAGCCGCGGCCTGGGCCGACAGGGATTCCTTTTTCGCGCGCGGCCTTGATGAAGTCGGCGACGATAAGGAAGTAGCCGGCGTAGCCGGTCTTGGTGATGACGCCGAGCTCGTAATCGAGACGCTGACGGACTTCCGCGGGTAATTCCACACCATAACGCTCGCGTGCGCCTTCCTCGGCGAGACGAACGAGAAGCTCATTTTCACTGTCCACTTCCGGAGGCAGGGGGAAGGACGGGACCTTGTACTGCTTGGAGAACTGGATCGCGCTCTCTTCGGCGATCCGCAGAGTGTTCTCGAGGACGTCCTTTCGCTGGGGAAACGACGATGCCATTTCCGGCGCGCTCTTGAAGTAGAGGCCTTCGTCGTAGCGCATCCGATTGTTGTCGGAAAAGTCCTTGCCGAGTCCGATGCAAAGCAGGACGTCGTGGGCGTCGTGATCGCTGCGATTGAGGAAGTGAGCGTCATTCGTGGCGACAACGGGGAGATTGAGCTCCGCGGCGAGTTGGAACACACGCTGATTGAGTGTCGCCTGGTTTTCGGAGTCGTGGGCCTGGACCTCGAGGTAGTACCGGTCCCTGAAAACGTCGGCGTACCACGACGCTGCGCTGCGGGCCTGTTCGTATTCGTCGGAGAGGAGATGGTGGGCGATCTCGCCGGCCATGCACGCCGAGGAAACGACGATCCCTTCGTTGTATTTGGCGAGGAGCTCGCGGTCCATCCGCGGCTTGGCGTAGAACCCTTCCGTGTAGGCCAGCGACGAGAGCTTGACTAGATTCTTGTACCCGGTCGAGTTCTGGGCGAGGAGGACGAGGTGAAAATACGGCTTCCCCCGATCGCCACCGACCCGCTCGCGAGCGCGTCTATCGCCCGGTGCGACATAGGCTTCCATGCCGATGATCGGCTTGATGCCTCTTTTTTTTGCCTTTTCCTGGAACTCCCAAGCCCCGTGCAGGTTACCGTGGTCGGTTATGGCGAGGGCTGGCTGTTCGAACTCGAGGGCTCTACCGATGAGATCGTCAATCCGGTTGGCGCCGTCGAGGAGAGAGTATTCTGAGTGGCAGTGGAGGTGAACGAAGGACACATGATAAGAATATGCGACGCGGTATCCTGGCGATAGCGGTTTGTCTCGCTGTTTTGGTCCTAATCTCTGCTCCGACAGCCTGTTACCTCAGTCGGGGGGCGTGGGAAGAGGCCAAGATCTTGAGCAGGCGCCAGCCGATTTCGGAGATCGTTGCCGATCCGAGAACTCCGAAGGACGCTCGTGAGAAGTTGAAAGTGGTTTTAGCCGCCCGGCAATACGCTAAAGACAGTCTGCGGCTTAGAACTAAAGACAGTTTCACGACATACTCCCGCCTTGATCATGACACTCTAGTACTCGTCGTTTCGGCGGCATATCGCGACACTCTTGCCCCGTACACTTGGTGGTTTCCCATTGTCGGTCGAGTGCCCTACAAAGGGTACTTCGACTTCGAAGCAGCGAAACGGGACGCGAAGGGTTTAGCCGACGACGGCTTCGATGTATACGTGCGACCTTCGGATGCTTTCAGTACCTTGGGCTTCTTCAACGACCCTTTGCTCAACACCACGCTCAAAGGTGATTCGCTGGACCTGGCCAACACGGTAATCCACGAGCTGACGCACAACACATTCTACGCGGCTGGCCAGGCTGCGTTCAACGAATCGTTTGCGATGTTCGTCGGCGCGCGCGGAGCGGCGGCGTTCTTCCGATCGCGAGGCCAGCTGCCTGCGGCGGCGAAGGTCGACGCCGAGTGGGAGGACGACAAGGTGCTGGCGAGGTTCTGGTCGCGTGTAATTCATTCACTCGACTCAGCCTACGCGGCGCATCCAACGGATAAGGCGGCGCGAATTGCCGCGCGAGACAGCGTCTATGCGCACACTCGCATCGCGCTTGTCGATGAGATCGCGCCGCAGCTCAAGACGATCAATCCCCTGTACGCGCAGCGGGTTCAGCTAAACAACGCGGCGTTGCTGGCCCAGCGGGTGTATGCGAGCGATCTCGACGTGTTCGATCTCGTCTATCAGAAGGAAGGACTGGATCTCAAGCGGACCATTGGCCGGATCATCGGGCTCGCGAAATCCAATCCGAAGGCACCGTTTGCAGCGTTACGTGCGTGGGTCGGTGAATGACCTGCAACTGATGTTAGGCGCGCGTTTCCGGCGGCCCGAAGCGAGAGCGAAGGAGAGCGCGCAGGTCGACTAATGGCTGCCTCCTCGGTTCCTCTGCCTGTGCTGGCGCGTTATTGGACGAAAGCGCCACGCGTTGCATGTTGTCGCGGACGCCGCGATCAATAAATCGACAGAGCTGGTCGAGTGAATAGTTGGCCCCGCGCCGTGTCGAATAGG
>JBJMOT010000062.1:0-23492 GCA_045803585.1 Gemmatimonadaceae bacterium | reverse complement strand
GCAAAGCGCCGTTTGCGGGGAAAGACGGGTTGGTGCGGAGATTCATCGACCCTGCTCCGCTCCCTTCAGCGGTGCGAAGCGGAACGCCGGCGTGGCTCGACGCGGTCGTAGCTAAGACGCTTTCGCGACATGCGGAGGAGCGCTACTCCACCGCGGCCGAGCTCGCGCGAGCATTGGCTGGCGGGAAATTGGACGAGGCGCCGCCCACACGTGTGCCTGGGCGAACGGCAGGCGCAAGCCCGAGGGAGCAGGCGTCGATCGCAGTAATGCCGTTTGCAAACATGAGCGCGGACCCCGACAACGAGTATTTCTCCGATGGAATCACCGAAGAAATTCTGAATGCGCTCACCAGTATTCCAACTCTCAAGGTCGCGTCGCGGACGTCCGCGTTCGCTCTCAAGGGAAGGCCAATCAGCATCGCCGAGATTGGCAAACAGCTCAACGTCAAAACCGTCCTCGAAGGGAGCGTGCGTCGCGCCGGCAAGCGCGTTCGAATCACCGCGCAGCTTATCAATGTCGACGACGGCTATCACGTCTGGTCGGAGCGTTATGATCGCGATCTGGAAGATGTATTTGCGATTCAGGATGAGATCGCACGCACCATCGTGGATCGTCTAAAGCTCAAGCTCACGACAGCGCAAGACGCGGCGCTCGCAAACCGCCAGACGGAAGACATTGAAGCTTACGAGCTGTACCTGCGCGGAAAACACTGTGCGTATCGCTGGCACATCACGGGCATGGTCGAGAGTTCGCTTGGATACTTCGAGGCCGCCCTCGTAAAGGATCCCGCGTACGCGCTCGCATATCACGGGCTTGCAGACGCATATGCGCTGGTCGGTCTCTACGCTCTGGCGCCGCCGGCGGTGTCGGTGGAGAAGGCACTGGGAGCGGCAAGTCGCGCGGTCGAGTTGGCGCCGACACTGCCGGAGGCGCTTACATCGCTTGGGGGCGTTCAGCTACTCAACTGGGATTGGCAGGCGGCGGAAGCGTCTCTCCTCCGCGCACTGCAGGCAAATCCCCGTTATTCGCAGGCGCACAATTTCATGGGGTGGCTTTTTTGTGCGTTCGACAGGCTCTCGGAGGGCGCTGAAGCTACCAAGAGGGGCCACGAGCTCGATCCGTTCTCACCGGCAGCGAACGGAATCCGCGCGCTGGTGGCATACGCGGACCGACGCTACGACGATGCCATCGAAGCGTCCGAGAGCGCGCTCGAGCGGGATCCAACATCGGCGCTGTCGTTACTTGCGATCAGCATGTCCTACGCCGGTAAGAGCGATTTCAAGCAGGCGATTCTTCTCGCGGAGCGGGGCGTGAATCTCTCTCCCAGGGTGAACTTCCTCCGCGGCATTCTGGGCGCAGTTTACGCAATGGCGGGTCAGAGAGCAGCGGCGGAGCGAGTTCTGGGCGATCTCCTCGAGCGCGCGCGCGACGGCTACGTCGGCCCAATGATTCTGTCGTGGATACAATGCCACCTGGGAAATTCGGACGAGGCATTCAAGTGGCTCGATCGCGCTGTTGCCGAGCGGGCGTGCAGCTTCTCCTTCGGTCTCGGTGCACCAATGTACGATCCCATTCGGAGCGATCCGCGCTTTCAGGAACTCCGCACCAAGGTCGGACTCACGCAATAAAAAAAAGGGAGCTGCAAAGGCAGCTCCCTTTTTTATCGTTACGCAGTGGCTAGTACATCCCGCCCATGCCGCCCGGAGGACCGCCCGATCCGGCGCCGGCGCCTGCCGGCTCCTTCTTCTCGACGATCAGTGCTTCGGTGGTGAGCAGAAGGCCCGCGATCGACGCAGCGTTCTGCAGCGCCGTGCGGGTAACCTTGGTCGGATCGATGACCCCGGCCGCAACCAGATCTTCGTACTCATCGGTCAGAGCGTTGTAGCCGAAGTTGTTCTCTTTCGAATTGCGGATCTTCTCGACGACGATGGAGCCTTCTCCACCCGCGTTCTGAACGATCATGCGCATCGGCTCTTCGACCGCGCGACGAACGATGTCGACGCCGATCTGCTCGTCGCTCTCGGCGAGCTTGAGCGTCTTGAGCGCTTTCTGCGCGCGAACCAGAGCAACACCACCGCCGGGGACGATTCCCTCTTCCACCGCGGCACGCGTTGCATGCAGCGCGTCCTCGACTCTCGCCTTCTTCTCCTTCATCTCGCTCTCGGTCGCAGCGCCGACATTGATGACCGCAACACCACCGGCGAGCTTGGCCAAACGCTCCTGGAGCTTCTCGCGGTCATAATCGGAGGTGGTCTTCTCGATCGCCGCTTTGATCTCCTTGATGCGTCCCTTGATCTTCTCTTCGTCGCCCTGGCCATCGATAAGGGTGGTGTTCTCCTTGTCGACGACGATGCGCTTGGCGCGGCCGAGATCGGTCACGACGGCGTTCTCCAGCTTGAATCCGACTTCCTCGGAAATCACCTGGCCGCCGGTGAGAACTGCGATGTCTTCCAGCATTGCCTTACGGCGGTCACCAAAACCCGGCGCCTTCACCGCTGCAACGCGAAGCGTCCCACGGAGCTTGTTGACCACCAGAGTGGCCAGTGCTTCGCCCTCAATGTCCTCGGCGATGATGAGCAACGGCTTGCCCATCTGCGCGACCTTCTCGAGGATCGGAAGAAGATCCTTCATCGAAGAGATTTTCTTGTCGTGGATCAGGATCAGCCCGTCTTCGAGCGCTGATTCCATCTTCTCCGGATCGGTGACGAAGTACGGCGAGAGGTAGCCGCGGTCGAACTGCATTCCTTCGACCGTCTCCAGCGTCGTCTCGAGACCCTTGGCCTCTTCAACTGTGATGACGCCGTCCTTGCCGACCTTCTCCATCGCCTCGGCGATCAGATCGCCGATTTCCTTGTCGTTGTTGGCGGAGATCGATCCAACCTGGGCGATTTCCTTCTTGCCCTTGGTCGGGACGCTCATCTTCTTGAGATCTTCGACGACGGCCGCGACGGCGGCATCGATGCCGCGCTTGAGCGCCATCGGGTTCACGCCGGCCGTGACGTTCTTGAGGCCTTCGCGGAAAATCGCCTGCGCGAGAACGGTAGCGGTGGTCGTGCCGTCACCAGCGAGATCACTCGTCTTGGTGGCGACTTCCTTGACCATCTGGGCGCCCATGTTCTCGAGCGGATCCGAAAGCTCGATCTCCTTGGCTACGGTGACGCCGTCCTTGGTGACGGTCGGTGCGCCGAACTTCTTGTCGATGACGACGTTCCGGCCCTTGGGGCCGAGCGTCACCTTTACTGCTTCAGCGAGCTGATCGACACCGCGCTTGAGAGCAGCGCGCGCGTCGGTGTTGAAGTGTAGTTCCTTGGCTGCCATATGTTCGCTCTTTAGGTAATGGTTAGTTCACGACCGCGAGCACATCGGACTCGCGAAGGATCAGATACTGCTGGGTGTCGATGGTGACCTCGGTGCCGCTGTACTTTCCGTACAGGACCTTGTCGCCGACCTTGAGCTCCATAGGGACGCGAACGTCCTTCTCGAAACGCCCGGGGCCGACGGCGATGATCTCACCCTGCTGCGGCTTTTCCTTGGCGGTGTCGGGGATGAAAAGTCCGCCTCGCATCTGCTCGGTGTCCTCGCTCGCCTTTACGACGACGCGGTCAGCGAGTGGAGCGACCTTGGTGCTGGCTTGCGTTTTTGTGGCCATAGTTAGCTGCCCTTCTGGTGGATTTAAGTGACTGGAATGGGGGCTCTGCTGTTAGCACTCATCAGAGGTGAGTGCTAAGACGCTGAAGTTAATGGCTTCGGGTCGGGCGAGTCAACCCGGAATTGTGCGCCTGTGAGCGATTGCCTTCCGTCAGGGCGTTAGTAGCTCGTAACCCAGGCGAATGCCCTTCAGAGTCAGGAACGAATCGACCAGTTCCAGCTCCGCGGAATGGGGCCGAACGGTCTCGGCCATGCCCCCCGTCGCGATTACCAACGGCATGGCTTTCCCCGGCCACTCTTTTTTTATGCGGCGGACTATTCCGTCGATCGAATCCACCGCTCCGAAAAGGACTCCCGCCCTGATGCATTCATCCGTTCGGCGGGCTATCACCCGGCGTGGAGGAACGATGTCGGTCGCCGGAAGCTGGGCGGTCCGGCGGAATAACGTTTCGGCGGAAATCATGATTCCCGGCTGAATCACCCCGCCGAGGAAGGTGCCGTCTGCCGTGATGCAGTCGTAGGTGGTGGCAGTTCCAAGATCGACGACGATCGCATCGCGCTTGTGGATCCGGCTCGCCGCAAGAGTGTTCGCTATTCTGTCCGCGCCTACGGTGAACGGCTCCTCGACGTCCAGCTTGATCGGCAGGTTCGCTCTCGCATCGACCATCCGCGGCCTGGTACCAAAGGACATCTCGCAGGCTTCGGCGAGCATCGGCGTAATCGCGGGAACTACAGAGCAGATCGCCGAGCCTTCGACCCCGCCCGGCGACGTCAGATCCGTGCCGACAATCGAGCGTATGAGGAGCGCGAGCTCGTCGGCGGTACGCGGCGCGGCCGTCGTAAGGCGCCAATGTGAGACCAGCTCGTCGCCGTCGAACACTCCAACCGTGATCTCTGAATTGCCGACGTCGAAGACGACGATCATGGCAATTCCTCGAGCACGAGCGAACCCGAACGAAACGGTGTGACGGCGTCGGCCATTGCCACCAGCAACTCGCCGGTTTCCGCGATCCCCGCGACGGTGCCCAACGCGGGCTGGACGCAAATCTTTCCGCGCGCCATGTCACGGGCGTTGAATTCTTCCATCTCCTCCGGCCGGAGTGGACCACGGGCCTGGGCCGCGGCCCGTATCCCCGGTATCAGTTCGCCCAGCACATCGAGTCTGCTCGTCCCCGGTTCGAGTGCAGCAGCGAGCTCCATGTTGTCCGGCGCGCGAAGATTTACGCCGAGGCCAATGGCGACCCATTCGATCACCGCTTCTCTCCATCTCGCTTCGACAAGGATGCCAGCGAGCTTTCCACGATCGACGTACAGGTCGTTCGGCCATTTGAGCCGGATAGGCTCGGCGGCGAAACGGTCGAGAGCCTCCGCAGCGACGAGTCCGACGCGCAGCGAAAGAACTCCAAGTCCGGATGTATCTGCTGGACGCTCTATGAGCGTCAGCCAGAGGCCGGCGCCCGGCGATGATTGCCAGGTTCGGCCTTCTCTCCCCCGCCCCGCCGTCTGTTCGTTTGCGATCACCAGAGTACCGGATGGTGCTCCCTGACTCGCCAGGCGATGCGCGACGTCGAGAGTTGAGGTCGTCGCCTCCAGCAACTCGACACGCGGCAGGTCGAGTGAGTGCTCGAGCTGTTCGTGCGTCGCACCGTCAAAGCGAACTGCGCTAGCCGCGGGCGTAGATCACCGCCAGGACCGTGATGCCGAGGACGATCCGGTAGAACGCGAAGATCCCGTAACTGTGACGGCTCACGAACCTCATCAAAATCGAGATCGCGAGCCAGCCACTGATGGCCGATGCTACAACACCGGACATTAGCTCGTTGGTTAGCCCTCCTTCGTGCAGTGCCTTTGGACCTTCCAGAATCACCGCTGCTGCGATGATAGGCATGCTCATGAGAAAACTGAATTCGGCGGCGCTCTCGCGATCGAACCGGAGTCCGCGCGCGGTTGTGATCGTCGAGCCCGATCGCGAAACGCCGGGAATCAGCGCGATCACCTGCGAGAGTCCAATCAGCAAAGCGTCCAGCCAGCGCATCTCGCCGAGAACGCGCCTCTGATCAACAGCCTTATCCACTATCCATAGCAATATTCCCATGACGATCAGGGCTATGGCGATGATCTGGGGACTGCGAAAAGCCGACTCTGCCTGCTTCTGAAGCAGTAATCCGCCGATCGCGCCGGGAATAGTTGCGATGATCAGGTAAACGACGCGGCGCTTCTCCGGCGTTTCAACCCTGCCAGTCGTAATGATCCCAAACGCTGCCTTGATCAATGCGAGCCACTCCATCCGGAAATACCAGAGCACGGCGATCAGCGTACCGAAGTGGAGCGCGACATCGAAGGACAGACCTGGATCCTCCCAGCCAAGGAGCCATGGCAGCAGCGTGAGATGCGCCGAGCTGCTTATGGGAAGAAACTCGGAGAGTCCCTGAATGACGCCGAGGGCGATGGCTTGAAGGGGGGTCATGATTCCGTGGCTTGGAGTGAATTGCGGTAAAGAAGCTCGTATTGGCTGACAATTGCATCCTGAGCGAATCGTTCGCGAGCGTCGGTGCTCGCCACTCTGCTCATTTCGGCCCAGCGCTTCCGGTCGGTGAGGACGGAGAGTGCAGCGGCCGCCATCCCCGGGACGTCCCCGATTCCGCAGAGAAATCCGGTCTCTCCATCACGAACTACCTCGGGGAGACCGCCCGCATTGCTACCGACCACAGGCACGCCCGAGGCCAGAGCCTCCAGCGCACTGAGACCAAACGATTCGCTTTGGCTGGGCAGCAGGAAGAGATCTGCCGCGGCGAGCAGAGGCGCGATCTGATCGAGCTTGCCCAGAAACGAGACCGAATCTTCGACGCCGAGCAGGCGCGCCTCTTCCTCTGCCGCCGCGCGGTCGGGACCATCTCCGATCATCACCAGCACGCTGGGCAGCTCCCGATTCACCTCGGCGTAGACGCGGATGACATCGCGAACTCGTTTCACGGTCCGAAAATTCGAGACGTGCATCAGGATCGGCTTGGATTTGCCGAATTCCTGCTTGAGCAGTGGCGGGTACTTCTCACGGTTGTACAGGTCGGGATCGATGAAATTGTGAATGACATCGATGCCGGGACCGTCGCACCCGAAGGCTCGGCAGGTCTCATCGCGCAAGTACTGCGAGACGGCCGTGATGCGGTCTGACTTTTCGATCGAGAACTTGGTGATCGGATAGAACGATGGATCCTGGCCGACGATGGTTATGTCAGTGCCGTGGAGCGTGGTGATGACATGAACGTTCTGGCCGGACTCGCGCAGCATCTCTCTCGCAATCCATGCACTCGTCGCATGGGGGATTGCGTAGTGACAGTGCAGCAGCTCCAGTCCGTGGGATTGCACGACCTCGTGCATCCGCACCGCGAGCGCGAGGTCGTACGGCGGGAACTCGAACAACGGATATCTCCCGACGTCAACTTCGTGGAAGAAAATCCTCGGCAGAAACGAAGGCAGCCGGAATGGCTGACGGTAGGTGATGAAATGGACTTCGTGCCCGCGTTCCGCCAGAGCAATGCCCAGCTCGGTGGCGATGGCGCCGGACCCGCCGTATGTCGGGTAACAGGTGATGCCAATCTTCACTCAGCTCTCTCCCACCACTCTCTGACTACGGCTCGGGCTCGAGAGTCTTGAGGATTTACAAGTGTGACAGCTGCTTCCGGCAGCTGATGTCTGAACCATGTACGCTGGCGTTTCGCGTACCGGCGCGTCTCAATTATGACCCGCTGCCGGGCCGATGACAAATCACATCGTCCCTCAACGTAGTCTCGCAGCGCTTCATACCCACTTGCTTTCCAGGCGGGGGCGTCGGTTGGAACCCGCTCCGTCAGCCGTCGAACCTCGTCGGTCCATCCGGCTTTAAGCATGGCATCGACGCGCGTCTCAATGCGTGCAGCAAGCGCCGCACCCGGATCGACGACGAGATACGAAGGATTCGAGCGGCTCTCCTGCGCGGTTGCCGCGCGATGTTCGGCGTGGAGCGCGCTGATGCGAACACCCGCCAGCAACACGGTCTCGATAGCACGAGTGAGTTGGACCCGGCCAAGCTGCGCGCGGGCCGGGTCGAGCTCGCGACACCAGCTGCGCAGCTCCTCAAGAGACATTTCGTCGAGCTCACGTTCCAGCTGCGCGCGGCGAACCGGGTCAATCTCGGGGGCGGTAAACAATGGCTCGACGAGGGCTTTGATGTAGAGCCCAGTTCCACCGACGACGAGCGCCGGCTTATCGATCTCGGCGGCGCATTCCATCCACTCGGTTGCTTCGCCCGCCCAGTGCGCCGCCGAATAGCGCTCGGACGGCTCAGCCACATCGATGCCGTAGTGCGTCACACGCTCGCACTCTGTTCGAGACGGCTTGGCGGTGCCGATATCGAAATAACAATAGATCTGACGGGAATCGGCACTGATGATCGCGGCGTCGTGTTCAGCGGCGACCTCGAGGGCGATTTCCGATTTGCCGGCAGCGGTCGGTCCGCAGATGATGCGCGGCCTATCGGCGGCCAAAGCGCCGCTCTACTTCGTCCCAGGTCAGATGTACGATCGTTGACCGACCGTGGACGTCGTGGGCAGGAAGCGTAGTGTCACGCAGCGCGGCGAAGAGCGATCGCATCTCCGCCTGAGATAATTCCTCCCCGGCTTTGATCGCGGCCTTGCACGCGACCGTCGAGGCCAGCCGCTCGTGTTTGGCGGCGGCACCTGCGATCCGATCGCCGGTGAGAGAATCCAGCGTTTCCCGCAAACATTTTTCGGCGTCGAAGCGAGGATGCGGCATCGGCACCGTATTCACTATCAACGTGTGACCACCGAAGCCTTCGACCTCGAACCCGAGCCGTTCCAGATATTCACGATTGGCCTCGAACGCTTCGCCCTCGGCGGGACCGAGGTGGAGAGTGAGCGGAAGCAGTAGCCTTTGCGCGGGCGCCGCGCCGCTCTCGAGAGTCCGCATGAACTGTTCATAAAGGACGCGCTCGTGTGCGGAGTGTTGGTCGATGAGCACGATTCCATCTTCGTGCTCGAAAGCGATGTAGGTCCGTCGCAGCTGAAACAGCGGTGGAATGGTGGCCGCCGGAGCGACGTCGACCTCGGTGGAGACGACCGCCGAGTACTCCTCGTGCCCGTTCTGCGCGGGACCGTCGTTGGTGGCGAAGAGCGGAGTGTCGTCCTGAGCAGGTGGGCGCAGCATCTCCGAATCCACCGTCTGGGGTTCGGATGCGCGGAAGCCGAAGCTCGATCCGCGAAACCCAAGCGAAGCTGCACTGTCGAAAGTGCCAAGCGCCCGCCGCACTGCTGTCTCAACTGCGCGCTCGACGGTCCAGCGATCCCGAAACCGAACTTCTGCTTTGGCCGGGTGCACGTTCACGTCCACTGTGTCGGCTGGCAATGTGACGTTCAGAAAGAACGACGGCCGGAGACCGGCGATGATCGTTGAGCGGAACGCGGCTTCGACTGCGCGCGCAATGCCCGCGTCTCTGACTGCGCGGCCGTTGATAGCGAGAAAGGTTCGACGAGTCGACGTCCCCACATCTCCCGGACGCTGCACCAGGCCGCTGGCGTGAATTGGGCCGGCGACGTCGTCGACATCCAGTAGATCCTCGGCATATCGGCCTCCCCAGATTGCGCCCAGTCTGGAGCGCATGCTGCCGACGGGAGGAAGTGTGAGCGCGTTCTTGCCGTCGTGAGAGACATGGATTCGCACCGACGGTTGAGTGAGTGCGAGCGCTGTGATCGATTCGACGGCGCTCCTCCACTCCGAGCGAGCGCTGCGAAGAAACTTGAGACGCGCTGGAACGTTGTAGAAAAGCTGGCCGACGGTGACGGTCGTGCCCCGCCGACGCGCGACACGCTGCGGTGGCGAAATCCTTCCGCCATTCACTGACGTTGATGTCCCTTCGCCGTCGGAAGGGGCTGTTGCGATCTCGAAGTTCGAGACCGATGCAATCGCGGGTAGCGCCTCTCCCCGAAATCCGAAGGTGGAGACGCCGACCAGATCGGCCGCCTGTCGAATCTTGGAAGTCCCGTGTCGGGCCAGGGCGAGCGGAACGTCTTCCGCTGACATTCCCGAGCCATCGTCGCTCACCCGGATCGATTTCCGGCCACCGTCCTCGAGAGCCACTTCGATGCTGCTGGCCCCGGCGTCGATGGCGTTCTCGACAAGCTCTTTGACCACGGAGGACGGCCGCTCGACGACTTCGCCGGCGGCAATTTGATCCGCGACGGCGCTGGGTAGAATTGAGATCACCGGCATCGTGATACCCAAGCTACCAATCCTTACCCCTCGGCGGAGTAGGGACGTTTTTCTTCTGTCGGTTCCCTTGCACGTCGGTCTCTTTGTCCTCGGCGGCATTGAGAACTGCTTCCGCCTGCTGAGGCGTCATGCCAGGGACGGGCTTGGGCGCTTGCGCCTGGTTCGGGCTCTGAGCCGGCGACGGACTTGGTGTCTTGCTCTGCCCGCCACCACCCCCACCACCTCCTCCTCCACCACCGCCACCTCCTCCGCCGTTTTTCTGCTTCTGGCGAAGCGCCAGCTCGTAATTCCAGCGGGCGTCGGAATCTGCCACTGCAACTTCGAGAATCTGTTTGTAGCGGTAAAGCGCGCTGTCGAGTGGAACGTCGGCGGAGTCCTTGGCCTTGAGGCCTTGCACCAGATAGTCGAGGCCGAGATTGAATCGAGAATGGTGGCGGGCCTCATCATCCTTTGAGTCGACGACTTTCGTGAGGGGCGGAACCGCCGCCTTCAATGAATCCCGGACCAATAGCTGGGTCCCGGCATTGTAGAGTGCGATGCCGGGTTTGTCGCGCGGCGCTCGTCTGCAGGACGTCGTGGTCAGCATCAGCATCGCTGCCGTTGTAGCGGCGGCGGCTACCGCTCGTCTCCGGTGACGCTTCGTCTGCAGGAAAGTGTCGAGCAGGAGAAAGAGCAGACCGGCCAGGACAAACCATTGGAACTGAACACCGAGGTTTTCGCCCGACACCACAGACTGTGGGTTAGCACGGAGATTGTTGAGCGCTGAGCGGATTTTGCCGGCCTTATCGGCCGCGCGCGCATCAACGAAGACGCCTTTTGCTTCGTCAGCAATTCCTTTCAGCAATGCGGGATCGTAGTGCGTCACCACCACGTTGCCGTTCTCGTCTTTCTTCTGGGTGATGACCCTGTTCTCGACGATCGGTATCGTCGATCCTTCCGCTGTACCGAAGCCAACGGTGATGATGGTGAACCCGAGTTGCCGCGCGCGGCGCGCTTCCGATAAAACATCCTCAGGATTATCGAAACCCTCCCCATCGCTCATCAGAATGATCGCCTTGTCCCCTGCTGCTTTGTTGAGAGCGAGCAGATTGCTCGCTTGCCGGAGCGCGCTGGCCAACGAGCTACCGCCCTGGCCAACAATGGACGGATCGAGATTCTGTAGAAACAGGTCGAGCGCGCTGTTGTCCACCGTGAGTGGCGTCAGGATATAACTGCGCCCGGCAAAGGCGAGCAGCGCGAACCGGTCACCTGGTGAGAGATCTCTGAGTCTGTCGATCTCCTGCTTCATAGCCTGCAACCGGCTCGGCCTTTCATCCGTCGCGAGCATGGAGAGCGATGCGTCGAGCGCGAGGACGACGTCCACACCCTCCTGCTTCACCACGGTTTGCTCGACGCCCCACCGGGGTCCGGCAATCGCGACACCAAGCAATAGTGTTGCGAGACCCGCGCGCAGGATTGCCGACGATGTGCGTTGTTGCGTGACCGATGGCGCCAGTCGCGCTACCATGGACTCCGTACCCAATCGCGCGAGCCGCTCCCGGCGCGCGCGCAGGCCCCAGCGTACAAGCCACGCCGCAAAAATGGGAAGCACGATTGCCAGTGACAGAGCCCACGGCCATTGGATATAGCGCACATAGTCGGCGAAGATCATGGGAGCGGCGCCTTCCACGCGACGATAACGAGCTCGCCGAGCAGCGCCAGCAGTCCGAGCACCAGTGGCCAGCGATATAGCTCGCGATACCGAACTACCGTGGTTGAGTGAACTGGCGCGCGTTCCATCTGATCGATGTAGGAGTAGATGTTCTGGAGGGCGGCGGCATCACGGGCGCGGAAGTATCGCCCACCCGTCATGCGGGCGATGTTGCTCAACAACGCCTCGTCGATCTCCACAGGCTGGTATTCGTAGCGAAGTCCGCCCGCCGCATTACGCCCGACCGGCACGGGCGCCATGCCGGCACTGCCCACACCAATTCCGTAGATCTTGATTCCGTACGCCTCTGCCGCTTTCGCGGCGACGAGCGGCTCGACGGTGCCACGGTTGTTGACACCGTCGGTGAGGAGAATGAGCACCCGCGATTTCCCGGGAGCGTCGCGCAACCGGTTAGCGGCGGTGGCGATGGCAGTCCCGATCGCGGTGCCGTCCTCGAGCTGTCCAGCCTGCAGGTTGGAAACCGCCTGCATCACCACCGGGTAGTCAGTTGTGAGCGGTACCTGGGTCAGCGCTTCTCCGGCGAATGCTACGACCCCGATCCGATCAGATGTACGGCGGGCGATGAACTGTTTGACCTTGTCTTTGGCGACTTCGATTCGGTTATTCGGGCGAAAGTCGAGAGCCAGCATAGAGCTGGAGAGATCGATCGCCAGAACTATGTTGATTCCCTCACTCGTCTGCGTCTCGCTGTGCGCACCGGAGCGCGGCCGAGCCAGGGCGACGATGAGCATGGCGAGCGCGATATTTCTCAGAGTGAAAATCGCCGGGGGAACCCAGCCACCCACCTGAGGTCCTGCCGCGAGAACCGACGTCCGCGAAAACACGATGGCGTCGCGGCGACGATATCGGCGCCATAACCACCATGCCGGCAACAGCAAAAGCAGCCACAAAGCTTCGGGAGTGAAAAACTCGAATAACCCGAATACGGTCACGCGGCGCGCTCCTTTGCCGTGGCCAGCCGCTTGGCGATATCCGATTCGGGATTGATCCTCGCCTCGACATGATCGACGATGGCCTTGACCAGTGCGCCAGCCCGGCTTGCGTCCTCGCCGGTAATTACTGCGCGGGCAAACTTCACGAGGTCTGCCCGATTCAGAAGGTGCGGAAGTTCGCCTTCCACACCATCGAGCGACTGCATTCTCCGCAGCAACTCTGAGCTGGTATTGGACCGGCGCACCCCTGGCACTCTCGAAGCGAGATACTCCCGGCCGACGTCGACCATCGCCGCCACGTGCTCACCCGGCGCGCCGGTTTCTATCAGCCGCCGCGCCTCGATTCTCGCGAACTCCTGCTGCGCCCGCACGTATGGATCGATCGGAGGTTTTGGTCTGTTGCGGTATCGTCTCCATGCCCAAAACGCGAGCGCGAGCGCCACCAGAGCGGCAAGGAGTGCGAGCCACTTCAGCCAGTTGATTACGGGAAGCACGATCAATGGTCGCGCGGGTTTCGGAACTCGTAACGACGTATCGGCTGGCAGCACAGACTTCACGAATATTGACGCGCCGGCCAGCGAAGGACGCCGCTCCTGTCCTTCGTAAGTCACCCGCACATCAGGCACACGCAGCGGCTGTGTCCCAATGTCCCACGCCACGAGCCGGTAGAGCGCGACTGCAGTATCGCCAAGCATGGTGACGATTTTTTCTCCGCGGAGCTCGATCGGTCGCACACCGTTCTGGATCGCGGTGTCCGGTCCCGCCGGGAACTCGAATCGGACACCTTTGGGAGCGAGAACCTTTACGAAGAGGGAGAAAGGCTCTCCGATGCGAACAGTGTCGGGACTGACCCGAAAGCCCATCTGCACCTGAAGCTCGTCGCGCGGCGGCGATATCGTTTGCGGCGCGACAGCGTTTGGCGCGACAGTTTGTGGCGCAACGCCTTGCAGCAGCAGAAACAGCAGGCTGATCATTGTCACCGGCGCCGACGCGTCTCGCGGGCTCGGAAGAATCGCAGCAACGGCTCGACGGCTCCCCCTTCGGTGCGTACCGCGACCTCATCGATGGCAAGACGGCGAAGCAAATGCTTGCGCTCCTCGCGCTCGGAAAAAACACGATCCGAGTACGCGCTGCGAACGCTCGGGCTGCTTGTATCCAGTTCGACCGTATCACCCGTCTCTGGATCGACGAGCCTAGCAATACCGATGTTGGGGAGGTCGCGCTCGCTGGGATCCTCGACCGTAACGGCCACTACATCGTGACGCTGCGCCAACAGCTTCAGGGGATGGGAGATGTCATCCTCGAGGAAATCCGACACGATGAACACGATTGCGTGCTCGTTGAGCATTCGCGCTACGTAATCGATCGCGCGAACCATATCGGTTCCTTTCCCCACGGGCTCGAACGCGAGAATGTCGCGGATGATACGCAGCACGTGACGCCGTCCCTTTCGGGGAGGTATGACGTGCTCGATACGATCGGTGAACAGAAGCACACCGACCCGGTCGTTGTTTCGCACAGCGGACATCGCCAGTACGGCGGCCAGCTCACTCGCCAGCTCACTCTTGAACCGCTTCACCGTCCCGAAACGCTCTGAGCCCGACAAGTCCACCACGAGCATCACCGTGAGCTCGCGCTCTTCGATGTAACGCTTCACGAAAGGGCGCCGCATACGCGCGGTGACGTTCCAGTCGATGGAGCGCACTTCGTCACCGGGCTGGTACTCCCGAACTTCCGAGAATTCCATCCCCTGTCCCTTGAAGACCGACCGGTATTCGCCGGTAAAGACAGAATTGACGAGCCCGCGCGTCCGGAGCTCGATCAGCTTTACCTGCCGGAGTATCTCCGGTGGCACGCCCATCGGCTTCTCGGGTGTGCGCTTCGGAGGCTCCTTCCGTCGCCGGCGACGAAACAATCCGATCATGGAACCGGAATCGCCTCCAGAATCCGCGCTACGATCTCGTCGCTCGTGACTTCCTCGGCCTCGGCCTCGTAGGTGCGCAGCACACGATGACGCAGCACGTCGGGGGCAATGGACTTCACGTCGTCGGGTGTGACGAACGACCGGCCGCGAAGAAATGCGTGGGCCCGTGATGCCTGCGCGAGCGACAACGTAGCGCGTGGACTGGCGCCGAATTCGATTAGCGGCTTGAGCTCGGCGAGCCCTGCCTGATCCGGATTGCGGGTCGAATGCACGATGTCGACGATATAGTCCACCACCCGCTCGTCGATGTACAACTCTGAGATGTGGCGGCGCGTCTCGAGAATCTGGGCAGGTGTAGCCACGCGATCGACGGGAATCGGCTCACCGCTAGCCATTCTGCGCAGCACTTCCTTTTCTTCGTCGCGCGTCGGATAGCCAACGTGAAGCTTGAGCATGAAGCGGTCGACCTGCGCTTCCGGCAGCGGATAGGTTCCTTCCTGCTCGATCGGGTTTTGGGTGGCGAGTACCAGGAAGGGCTCTTCCAGAATGTGGGTGGTACCGCCAATCGTCACCTGCTTTTCCTGCATCGCCTCGAGTAACGCGGCCTGCACTTTGGCAGGCGCTCGATTGATCTCGTCCGCGAGAATGATGTTGGCGAAGATCGGCCCCTTCTTCACCGAAAACTTGCCGTTCGACTGATCGTAGATCTGGGTTCCGACAACGTCCGCCGGAAGCAGGTCGGGAGTGAACTGGATGCGGCTGAATGATGTGTTGATGGTTTCGGCGAGCGTTCTGACGGTGAGCGTCTTGGCCAGACCCGGAACGCCTTCGAGCAGAACGTGACCGCCGGTGAGCAGACTTATCAGCAGCCGTTCGACCATGTACTCCTGGCCGACAATCCGCCGGCCTACCTGATGAACGACTTCCTGTACGATCGATGCATCAGCGGCTGTAACGGTTTGTGCGCTCACGTCTTGATCCTCTCGTAGTGTTCTTCTTGTTGCCGCCGCTCTTGGTGAGCGCGGTGATGATGTCTTTTTCCCGCCCCGTCAACTGCCGCGTCTTTCCGGTAGGCAACTGGCCCAGTTTTACCGGCCCGAACTTGATCCTCACCAGACGTTGAACCTGAAGATCCAGCGCCTCACACAGCCTTCGCACTTCCCTGGTTCTTCCCTCGGCGATGGTGATCTGCAAATCCCACATCCCACGACCGACGTGCTTCGCCAGAAATTCCCTCGGCACGACCACACCATCTTCCAGCTCTACACCCTTCATCGCGACTCGTGCCGCCGCCGCGCCGTCGCCGCGCACGGTCGCGAGATACGTCCGTTCCACTTCGCCGCTCGGATGTGTCAATTTGTGCGCCGCTTCGCCGTCGTTGGTCAGGAGAAGCACGCCTTCGGTCATGTAATCGAGCCGGCCGACATACGTCATTCCCGGACTGTCCTCGATGATGTCGAAGACAGTCTTCCGGCCGTTCGGGTCGGACCTCGTTGTAAGGACACCGGAGGGCTTATTGAGCACGAGCCAACGCGCTTCCGTGGGCGGAGCGACTACGGGCTTTCCGTCGACCAGAATCTGGTCACGCGCCGGATCAACGGTCTCGCCGATGACGGCGACTCGGCCATTGATTCTTACGCGCCCCGCGGCGACGAGCTCGTCGGCCGCACGACGCGAGGCGACTCCGGCGCGCGCGATCGCGCGCTGAATCCGCATCGTCTCGGGCATCAGTCTGCCCGAGGGGGCGCCTCGCCGTTTTCCTTGACTGGTCCTGCCGCCGCTGTTGGCGTGGCGGGGCGCCTCGCGCGCAACGCGATGGCCAGCTCGTCGGCGCGCGGGAGCTCCTCGAGGTGACGCAGGGCGAACTGCTCGAGGAAAGAACCCGTAGTCCCATATAGCAGAGGGCGCCCCAGTCCCTCTCCACGCCCGATGACGTCAATCAACGCGCGCTCATGAAGCGACTTGAGTATTGCACCGGCGCCAACGCCGCGTATCTCCTCGATCTCCGCCCGCCCGATCGGCTGGCGGTACGCAATAATCGCCAGCGTCTCCAGCGCCGCCGCTGACAACCGTTGTGGACGCGCCGCCAATTGTGCGCGCTCGATTGCCTCGGTGTATTCCGGACGCGTGAGGATCTGCCAGCCACCAGCGACCTCTACGAGCTCGACCCCATGCCCATCCTCTTCATAGTGCACGCGCAGCTCTTCGAGCGCCGACTCGAGAGTGCCTTCGGCGTCCTCGGCGTGCGCGGCCATCTGCCGCAGCGCGTCGGCCGGGACGGGGATAGCGCTCGCAAAGAGCGCCGCTTCAAGCAGCTTCGCTAGAGGAGTCACGGGTAATCTCGAAGGCGGCGAAGGCGCGCGGTTGCATCAACCTGACCTCGCCGCGCTTGGCGAGCTCGAGCAGCGCCAGTAGCAAGGACAAAACTTCCCACGGTTCGGCCTTTCGCGGCAGGATGTCCTTCCACTGCGCCCGGGCGCGGATCGCCAGCAGCGCGCGAACAATGCCGATGGCGCCATCGACATCAAGTGCGCGTGGAACTACATCGTGGACGTGCGGTTTGCGCGCCAGGCGTAACACGCGGTCAACCGCCGACAGCAATTCGGGCAGGGAGATGGCGAGCGGGCCCGCGACCGGCACTTGTACCGCCGATTGGGTGTACGCGCGGGCAAAGCGCGAGCGTCGGTCCTCGCTCCGCCGCTCCAGGACGTCGACGACTTCCCTCACCTGCTGGTACTCGAGAAGCCGGCGCACAAGCTCGGCGCGCGGATCTTCCCAGACATCTTCGCCTTCACGCCGCGGCAGCAGCATCTGCGCCTTGATGCGCACGAGCCTCGCCGCCATCTCCAGATACTCAGCGGCCTCATCCAGCTTGAGCGACGAGATTCTCGCCAGAAATTGCTCCGCGATGCGGGCAATCGGGATGTCGTAGATGTCGATCTGCTCGTCGCGAATCAGCGTGAGCAGGAGATCGAGCGGGCCTGAATATTCGGCTAGCTCGACGACGAACACTTCGGATGCCGCTAGCGGTTCGGCGACAGCCACCGAGCTCGAACGCATCGTTACATCGTCCATGGACTGGGCAGGATATAGGGGAAAACAGCCCGCGTCGCGAGTTTATCGAGCAGGAAAACCGGTGCAAACCAGAAGTTGAGCACGGGTGCACCGAACCCAATCAGCAGGAAAAGTATCAGCAATCCCCGTGCGCCGAGGCGCTGGTAGTTGAGCGCCCACGCTGGCGGAAGGATGTATTTGAAGACGTGCGACCCATCCAGAGGTGGAATTGGAATGAGATTGAAGGCCGCGAGCGCCAGATTGATCAGCACCCCGTACAGGAACATCGCCTGAAGGATTGCGGCTGTGTTCTGGAGCGCGGGCGCAGACCGTCCGATGAATCCGACCAGAACGATCAGCGGAATACAGCAGACGGCAATGACGAAATTCGTCGCCACGCCGGCAAGTGAGACGATGATGTCCCCTCGCTTGAAATTCCGGTAATTGCGCGGGATTACCGGGACCGGCTTTGCGCCACCGAACGCGATTCCTGTCGTGAAGTATGTGAGGAGCGGCAGCAGGATCGTCATGAATGGATCGATGTGCGGTATCGGATTCCATGTTAGCCGGCCAAGCGAATACGCTGTCGTGTCTCCCTGCTTGAGCGCGGCGTACCCGTGCGCATACTCGTGCGCCACCATTGAAAACAGCAAAACAGGCGCGACGAGAAGAAACTGCTGAAACGATTTGTCCAATTTGCGAAGTTTGGGGTCGTCGATGTGCGCTGGAAGTTAGCACGTCGGAGCGGGTTCGGCAGCTTGACGTGAGCGCCTTTTTCCGGCAAATTTCACGGCTACAAACCTGCAAAAACACCGGAGAAATCAGTTAGTGCCAAATCTTGCTTCAGCTAAGAAGAACATGCGGAAATCACGCGCTGCTGCGGTCCGCAACCGCGCTCAGAAGTCCGCGCTCCGTACTGCGCTAAAGCGCGCTTCCGGAGGCAGCGCTGAAGAGAGACTGGCTGCGGTCAAGCTGCTCGATCGCGCTTCGCGTAAGGGCCTGATCCATAAGAACGCCGCGGCTCGCCACAAGAGCCGTATCGCCAAGGCCGCCAAGTAAAACGAACGCTAAAACGAAAGGGTCGCCTGGCGGCGACCCTTTTTACATCGTGGCGAGTTCCCCCCCGCACCGCTCGCAATACCACTCCGTGGGATAGTTCGCAGCTCCGCACTCCGGGCACTTGAGCGTTTTGTGCTGCTCAGACCGCGGATCCTGGGTCCCTCCCGCCCTGGGAACCGATGGCGGCGTCGCCACTGCGGTAGTCGAAGGAGGCGAGCCCGTACCGGTGCCAGGTCTCAAAACCGGAAACTCGTCGAAGGGAGTTCTGTTCCCCATGTTTCCAGCGCTTGGAGACGTCACCCGCGCTGCGACAGGCTGTTCGGTCCGACTTGGTGGGTTGAGGGTCGGAGGCTCCGGAATCGCTGGCCGCGGCACCACGGGCGAGATGGGCGCGCGCGTTCCGTCTTCCGCACCGGATCTGCTGAGGATCGCACCCGCCTGCTTCTCCTTCATGCTGAGCGCGAAGATCCGATTCAGCTCGGTGAGCTGTACTTCGAGGACGCCCTTCTCTTTGACGAGCCTCGTCAGCTCCTTGTCCCACGCCCCGCCAATCTCCTTCCATTGCTTGTCGGTGTATTCTCCGACCGCGGCGCGCAGTTCTGCTTCCTGACGCGCTTCGCGCTGTTGGAGCTCCTGGGCGGAGATCTCCTCGAGTCGCGCGGTGAGGCCGTCGATGGTCTCACGCAGCTCCTCCGCGCGCTCGGCCAGCTTGCTCGACACTTCGCGCAGGCGGGTTTGGTAATCGCCATGGACGCGCGCAAAAACAGATTCGGAAGTGTTCGCGCGTTTTTGCTCCAGCGCCGAAAGCCACTCCTCGTATCTCTGTCTTTCTTTTAGCAGTCCATTGAGCGCGTCCAGCGAGACTGGCTCTTTATCAGCCATTGTCCTTCATCCCCTGACTCGATTCATCCTCTCCCCTTCCCGGCCGCGGACGAGGATTCCGATCGAAAGACGACCGAACCTGCCACAATAGTACAAGCCGCTCGCCCTGCGAGGGTCATTCCGTTGTACGGACTGTTTCTCCCTTTGCTGGCGAATTTCGCGGGGTCCACCCTCCAGTGCACGCGCGGATCGAAGATTGTGACGTCTGCAGCAGCTCCACGCTTCAGAGATCCCCCCGGGAGATTGAACAGGCGCGCCGGCGTGCACGCCATCCGTTCGACGAGATCCGAATACGTGAGATGCCCCGCCTCGACCAGGTTGGTGATGACCACCGCTAGCGCAGTCTCGAGCCCAACGATCCCGTTGGGGGCGTCGGCGAACTCACGCTCCTTCTCATCGTAGTGATGTGGCGCATGATCCGTAGCGATAAGGTCGATGGTTCCGTCCTTCACCGCCCCGCGCAATGCCTCGACGTCTTTCTGCGTTCGCAGCGGCGGGTTCATCTTCGCGTTGGTGTCGTAGTCGCGAACCCGCTCCTCGGTCAATGAGAGGTGGTGCGGACAAACTTCGGCAGTGACGTTGATGCCGCGCTCTTTGCCCCAGCGAATCAGCTCCACCGACCCCTTCGTGCTCATGTGAGCGAGATGAACATGGCCACCTGTAAGCCGCGCGAGGAGAATGTCCCGGATCACCATTATCTCCTCAGCTTCGGCCGGAATCCCTTTCAGACCGAGCTGCGCACTCACGATTCCTTCGTTCATCGATCCGCCGGCAGAGAGCGTCGGCTCCTCACAGTGATCGATGACGGGAATCCTGAACGTGCGAGCGTACTCCAGCGCTGTTCGCATTAGCTGGGCGCTCGCGACCGGCTTGCCATCGTCACTGACCGCTACCGCGCCAGCGCCGAACATCTCGCCAAACTCGGCGAGGACCTTTCCTTCCTGGCCGACTGAAATCGCACCGATCGGATAGACTCGAGCAGCCTTCGCGCGCTGACCCTGACGAACGATGAAGCCAACCGCGGCCTGGTTGTCGGTCACCGGATCGGTGTTCGGCATGGCGCACACAGCCGTGAACCCCCCCGCAGCGGCTGCACGGGCCCCGGTTGCGATCGTCTCCACATCCTCGCGACCCGGCTCCCGCAAATGGCAGTGCACGTCGATGAACCCCGGCGAGACTATAAGACCGTCGCAGTCTATCACGTCGGCGCCCTCGGCGGACTCTATTCTGCCGACGCCCGCGATCTCACCATCCTTGATGAAAACGTCAGCGATCTCGTTGAGTTGTTGCGACGGATCGACGAGCGTACCGCCCTTCAGAAGAACTGGCTTCATTCCCTGTCCTCCCGGCCCCGAGCGCCACCGCCTTTGGCTGCTTCAGCAAGCTCGGGTTTTCCGCCGGCAAGCAAATAAAGAACAGCCATCCTGATGGCCACGCCGTTCGTCACTTGGGCCAGAATCACACTGTGCGGGCCGTCCGCGACGTCGGAATCGATCTCCACGCCGCGATTCATCGGTCCCGGATGGAGGATCAGAATATCCCGCTTCACCCGATCGAGACGTTCGCGGGTAATCCCGAAGACCCTGTTGTATTCACGCGCCGACGGTATGTAGCCGGCGGTCATGCGCTCGAATTGCAATCGAAGCACATTCAGCGCTTCCGCCCATTCGATTGCTTCCTCGACTCGCTCGAAGACGCGCACGCCGAAATCGTCAATCGCGTTGGGCAGCAGAGACCGTGGGCCGCAAACTGCCACCTCCGCGCCAAGCTTCGTCAGGCCCCAGATGTTGGATCTCGCCACACGGGAGTGAAGGATGTCGCCGCAAATGCACACCCGGCGGCCCTTGAGATCGCCGAAGCGGTCCCGCAGCGTAAGAATATCGAGCAACCCCTGGGTAGGGTGCTCGTGAGTACCGTCGCCGGCGTTGATGACGTTCGACTCAATCCGGTCTGCCAGAAATTTCGCCGCGCCTGACGCTGAGTGACGAATCACCACCATGTCGATCCGCATCGCTTCCAGGTTGCGGGCAGTGTCAACCAGCGTTTCGCCCTTCGAAACGCTCGAGCCGCTCGCTGAGACATTGACTGTGTCGGCGGATAGTCTCTTCTCCGCAAACTCGAATGAGATCCGGGTGCGGGTCGAGTTCTCAAAAAAGAGGTTGACGATGGTGGAGCCGCGAAGCGCGGGCACCTTCTTGATGGCGCGCTCGCTGATTTCCTTGAACGGTTCGGCGGTATCGAGAATGAGGCGAATCTGCTCGCCCGTTAGCGACTCGAGCCCGAGGAGATCCTTGCCGAGCGTTCCCGTCACGCCGTCTTCGGCACGATTACGACCTCGGTGCGCTCGTCGAGCTCGGCGACCATTACATCGACTCGTTCATCGTCGGCTACGTCCACTTTCTTGCCGACTACATCGGCGTGGATCGGCAATTCACGTCCCCCTCTGTCGATAAGAACAGCGAGCGCGATCGACGCTGGCCTGCCGAAATCCGCCAGCTCGTCGAGCGCTGCCCGGACGGTTCTGCCAGTGTAGAGAACGTCATCGACGATCACGACGTGCTTGTCATCGATCTCCCAGGGCAATGATGTGGGGCCGACAACGGGGCGTGGTCCGACGGTTTGGAGGTCGTCGCGATAAAGCGTGATATCGAGAGAGCCCTGCGGCACCGTAACTCCTTCACCGCCCTCGATCATCTTCACCAGCCGGTCCGCGAGCTGAACTCCGCGACGCTGAATTCCTACGATGACGAGGTCGTCCGTGCCGCCGTTGAGCTCCACTATCTCCACGGACATCCGCTTCAGGGTCCGCTCGACGGCCCGGGCGTCGAGGACCGTCGTTGTTTTCGTAGCCATTGGTGCACAAATATGGCGTCAGGCGATAATTAATTGAAGACCAACCAACCCAATTCGGCGAAGGAGCGATGCTCGATCGGCTAATGAATTTCCTGCGGCAGGCCTCGGCCACGGCGGTCGGTCAGTTCACTGTGCTGGGAATCCCTGTCGTCGTCCACAATACCCGACCTGATATCAGCACGGCGGACGTGGTCGCGCGGCTGGAGCGCTCGCTTTCTCTCATCCAGCGTTACGTCCCTCATCACTTCCGGCATCTCGTCCGCGATTTCAACTACATCGTCGTCCAACGGTTCGCATGCCGAGGCGCTTACTTCCATGAGCAGCGCGCGTGTCTCGTCGAGCTCACATTCACGGTCAACCCCGACTTCTCGGACGCCGAGGTCGCGGCCACCATCCTTCACGAGGCGATGCACGCACGTCTTCACGTCCTCGGCTTCCCGCTGGAAATGGAAGACCGCGCCCGGCAAGAGCGTTTCTGCCGCCGCGGCGAAATCGAATTTGGGAGCCTGGTGCCCGGCGGCGAGAAAGTGGTAGAGCGCGCCCGATGGACTGCCGCGCTCGACGATGAAGAAGTTGCGCCGGTGATCGATGCTCGACTTGCCGCGCAAAGGATCGCCGAGGTTGACCGCGCCGCACTTCAGGATCGTGGCTGACCCTCGGCCGGTCACGTCTACTTTATTTCGACTCCGTTTTCCTTTTCGACCATTTTTACCGCCTCGACATGGTCGGCGGTTTCACCGAGTTTCTCGCGTGCTTCGTGAAACCGCGCCGCAGTCAGCGAGATTAGGGGAGTCGTCGCTTTGAGATCGTCGGCCATGACGGCGGCGATGCCGATGTCCTTCTCCAGTAGCGCCAGGCGAAACGTGCGCGGGAAAGCCCGCGTCAGCACGCGCTGAGGAATCAGATTCTCCGAGCTGTTAGAGCGTCCGCTCGATGCATTGATAACATCGAGCGCCACCTTTGGATCGACCCCGGCCTTTACGAGTATCGCCAGGCCTTCGGCAGCCGAGAGGATGTGAACCGCGAGTAAAGCGTTGTTGACCGCCTTCAACGCGTCGCCCGATCCAACGGGCCCGGCGTGGACGATTTTTTTTCCGAAGGCTTCGATCACCTGACGCACTCGCTCGAATACCGTCGGCTCTCCGCCCCACATCACGGTGAGCGT
>JBJMOT010000061.1:0-9596 GCA_045803585.1 Gemmatimonadaceae bacterium | reverse complement strand
GAGCACACCGACGGTTTGACCCTCGTTGTAGGTCGGAATACAGATGTAGATCAATGCTTTTCCACGGATAGGGTGACGACGGGGGGCGCGCACAGGCAAGATAGGAGAGGCGGGTAATTACCCGCTACCCCGTGAGCACTCTATTGTACACCTCAGCCGTCCGTTGGGTCGTTCTCGACTCCACGCATGTGCCCGAGTGTCCGCTCGTAGACCGCCAGGGTTTTCGCGGCTGTACGTTCCATCGAAAACCTCTCTCTAACCCTCGCTCGTCCGGCCGTAACCAGACGCATCGCGAGAGGGCGGTCCTCCAGTAGGCGAATTATGGCACGGCCTAAACCTTCATAGTCGCCGACCGGCGCCGTGAGTCCGGTTTCGCCGTTGATTATCGATTCGGAGATCCCGCCTCCCGCGGACGCTGCGACGGGGACTCCGAAAGCCAGCGCATCCAGGAGTGTAGTCCCCAAGCCCTCCTCGCGGGAACTGAGAGTAGCCACGTCTGCCGCGAGGAGAATCGATTCCGCGTCCGGAACGTGACCCGGAGCGTGGACCACGTCTTCGAGCGACAGTTCGCGCCGGGTGCTTTCGACTTCGCCACGCAACGGACCCTCCCCTAACATCAGCGCTTGCACCGAGGGAACTTGCTCGCGCACGACTGCCATCGCCCGGACGAAGGTGACAGGATCCTTGTGAGGAACGAAAGCGGCCACCTGAACTACGACCGGTCCGCCCCGAACTCCAAGCGCTCCCAGCCGCTCGGCCGGCGCCCGCTGAACAGAGCGTGAAAGATCGATTCCGCTATGAACGATTTCTATCCTCGATCTCGGGATCCCGCTCGCAACGAGCGCGTCGGCGACGGCGGAGGAAATGGCGATTATCGCCCTGGCACGTCCATACACCCAGCGGCTGAATGGATTGGCCCGCAGGCGGAAATCCACCCGGCGAGTCATGACCATGGCGGCATCGGTACCCATCGTTGCCAACGCTCCGAATGCGACTGCGTGGGCCGTGTGCGCGTGAACAATCTGAACCTTCTCCGCGCGTATAAAGCTTCTGAGCCTTAAGGCTGCGGCAAGGTCAGCTTCACCCCTTGGCGAAAAGTGGTACACCGGAAGCTCGCGCTGAAGCGCGGCCGCAGCCAACGGCTCGCCGGGTCTCGCGGCGACGATCGAGCGATGGCCCATCGCGGCGATTGCTGACGCAAGCCACAGGGCCTGGCGCTCCCCGCCCCGCCAGCCCCGCTCGGTGTCGACGTGAAGGATTGTCAGAGCATTCGTCAACGGTCTTCCCCGCGATACAGCTTCGCGTGCTTGAGGAAACCGTAGAACGCTGCCATGCCGGCGTGAATTACGCCCGCGCGGCCGTCGAGGAAACCGCCCTGGAACACGAGGCGCTTCCAAATTTCTGCGGGGATGCGAAGCAAGTGCCACATGTGGAAGCGCGCTCCCGACAGGCGCTTTTCGCCCGCAATGATCTGGGTATAGCGGTCGATGGTCGCCATGTGCTCGGTCAACGATGCATACTTTATGTGGTCGAGCGCCGAACCCAGGCGAGCGGTTCGTCCCCGAACCAGCATGCTCTCGTGGATCACCTTGGCCGAAAAAGTGGCGGTATGGCGCCGAGCGAGACGCAACACCCAGTCGGAACCCGTTCCGCCGAAACGCAGTGGTCGCCCAAGGTAGGTAAGTCGGCGTCGTATCCAATAGCCGTCAGCCGCCGTGGACTCGCGGGTCACCGCCAGAATTTCGTCGGCCAGTTCGGGCGTGATACGCTCGTCGGCGTCTATGGAGAGGACCCAGTCGCCAGTGGCAAGATCGAGAGCGGCCTGCTTTTGCGCGCCGAAGTTGTCGAAGTCGCGGTACGATAAACGCGCTCCCGCGTTTCTCGCGATCTCAGCGGTTTCGTCAGCCGAACCGTCGTCGAGCACGATCGTCTCGTCGGCGATGGGCTTCAACGACTCGAGACAAGCTCCCAATCGACGTGCCTCGTTGTGCGTTATTATTATCGCCGAAAGGTGGGGAGCCATCTGTCCCCGAATCTTCAACCGCGACGAGACGTTGTCCAGCACCACGAAACCGTTCGATTTCGGCGCGCGCCAATGGAACTGAAACGCATAGAAGTCGCGTGGCGCGCATTCTGGATGAAGGCCATCGCGCTCCTGCTCCCCGGTCCCCGCAAGGCGAGAATTCCCGATTGGGATGCCCGACCCATGCGCCTCCTCTATCTCCGTTTCGAGCGCATCGGGGATCTTATCATGGCGACCGCAGCGATCCGTGCAATCAAGCAGGCTCATCCCCGCTTCTCGATTGATGTATTGGTCACCCCCACCAACGCTCCAGTGCTTGAAAACAACCCGCACGTCAGCGAAGTGCTGTTTCTGAATGGCAAGGCACGTGGCGGTTATGCGCGTGCGCTCCGCGCGGTGCAGCGCCGGGGATATGACGTGGTGGTAGACGGCCGGCTGAACAAGCCGCCGATCTTTACTTCGGCTCCTCTCGTGATGCTTGCTTCGCGCGCCGAGTACAGAGTAGGCGCCGCGGGTGGTCGCGCTGACCTGGTGTATAATCTGCCGGCCCCGGAATACGACAAAAGGACGAACTACATGGAGGCGTCGCGGGCTCTCTGCGTCCCGTTCGGAATTGATTGCTCGGCCGTGGACTGGAGACCTGAGATATTTCTTACGGATGCGGAGCGGCGCGGTGCTGAGGAGCGCTGGGGCGATACGTCGCGCCGCAGGCTCCTTGTCAATCTCTCTACATCGGAACTCAAGAGGCGGTGGCCCGACGAACATTTCGTGGCCGCGCTTAAGTTTGTCCGGGCGCGGGATGCCCATATCAACATCGGCGTCAGCGCAGTCCCATCAGAGTGGGACAGCGTTGTTCGGATCGCCGGTGAAGTGGGCGCGGTGGCGCTGCCCACGCCAAAGCTGCGCGATGCGCTGGCCGTCGTAGCCACGACCGACCTCGTATTCACTCCCGACACTGGAATCTCGCACGCCGCCTCCGCGTTCAACCGACCCGCGGTGGTGTTCATGCCGGCCGACTTCGCTCCTTACGCGCCGTACGACATTCCGGGGGAGCTCGTTTTCTGGCCAGGGAGTTCCATCGATTCGCTGAAAGTGGAAGACGTCATTCCAGCGCTTGGAAGATTGCTTGATGGCTTTCCATCTGTGCGTAGAGCTGCGCGTCAAACCAGAGACCGCAACAATCGGTGAGCCAGTTAGAGTTAGCGGGGGACGACCGTTCGATAGACTTCCGCGGTGCGCTCAATCATCGTCCTCGCGTCGAACTGCTGCGCCCGACGCCGGGCGCCGGCGGCAAGCTGTGCCCGCAAGTCTCCATCTCTTATCAGCTCTTCCGCGGCGCGAGCGAATGCCTGGACGTCGCCGCGTGGCACGAGCCGACCGCTCTTTCCGTCCTCGATAGCCTCCGCCAACCCGCCGACCGCGAATGCAATGGGAGGAACTCCGAGCGCCATTGCATCGATTACCGAGGTGGCCAGTCCCTCCGACCGCGCGGGATGCCATAGCATATCGAGACCGGCTACCGCGTGGTGAATCTCTTCGACGAAGCCGGCGTCGAATCCCTCGACACCAGAGACGCTGGTTCCTCCCTTACCCTTGCCGCCGAGCAAGACCAGCCTGGTCCGCCGGAAAACTTCCGCCGGCAACCGCCGGGCGATTCCGGCGATCAGATCCAGTGGTTTTTCCTGTGCCATCGACTCTACGATGCCACAGACGACCGAGTTCGGAGGCCAGCCGCGTTCACGGCGCCAGTTACGGGGTCGCTCCACGACAGGCGCGGAGATTCCAGGGTAGATCACATCGATGAGCCTCGCCGGAACGCCGGCTGTAACCATCGCCGTCTTGACGGCATTGGAGACTGCAATGAAAGAGTCGACTCCACGACGGTACCTGAAGCGAACCTGTTTAGGTGGGGCTGAGATACGACGTGAGACGATGAGCCGAGTCTTTCTCTTTCCGAGAAGCGCCAGGCGCGCGATCGAGTGCGAACGCCCGTCGTGGGCGTGAACGATCCCGGCGTTCCACTCGCGGACGACGGCGCGCAGCTCGCGGGCCGATCGAACGTCCCACTCGCCGTGCAGCGTCAGACGGTAAGTAGGGATGCCTGCCTTATCCGCCCGGCGTATGAGCGGCGAGCCCGTAGGCGCGACGATGAGCGTGCGATAACCGAGGTCGCGCAGTCCGGTGGCGAGAAGAAATACCTGACGCTGACCTCCGCGCCAGCTGCGCCCGGAGTCGACGTGGAGGACCCGGGGGAGTTCCACTACGCTTCTAGCTGTTTCGCGAATGCCTTGAACAGACCACGATCCCATGGCTCGGCGGAGTCGGTCATTTCCTCGGGATGCCACTGAACTGCCATCACCCACCAATCGTCCTCGGCGGACTCAATGCCTTCTATGACACCGTCAGGTGAGCGGGCCGTCACTTTCATCCCGTCAGCGACGCGCTTGACGGACTGATGGTGGAAGGAGTTTACACTCAGGTGCTCGCTACCTACCGCTCTGGCGATGAGGGAGCCGGGCTCGACGTCGACCTCGTGGGTGCGTGAGTTACGCGCGCCCTCGTCGTCGTGGTCGATGTCTGTCCGGCATTGCGACGGAATGTCCTGGATGAGTGTTCCGCCGAGCGCGACGTTGAGAATCTGGATGCCACGACAGATCGCAAGAACGGGAGTTCCGCGCGCGCGGGCTTCTTCGACGAGTGCGGCTTCGGTCGCATCGCGCGCGACGTTCACTGAACGTACTTTTTCGTGACGCTGCTCACCGTAGCGCGCCGGATCCACATCCTCACCGCCTGTCAGAACGAGACCGGAGACTGAGTCGAGAACAGACGCGGCCGCGTCGGCGCTAGAAAGTGGGGGAACGATGAGTGGTATGAGCCCTGCTCTTTCCAGGGCAGTCACGTAAGCGGCGGTAAGCCGGACACGACTGGTATCGCCATCTGGGCGAATGCTAGCGGTAACAGCAACTGTGCAGGCTGGAACCGGCTTGCGCGCGGACAACACGAGTGATCTCTCTTCGTCAGGGTGCGTTGGTCATGCTGCTCGCCGCCGCGTCGGCGACTATGGCACAGCCTCAAAACCTGAATAGCCTGCCGATCACCTGCAAGGGGGAGCGGATCACCAGGATCGACATCGATGCCAGTCCGCCGTTCCGCATCACGGGCAACACGGTCTGGCGCCGCGCCGGAAGGTGGGCCGCCAAGCAGCACACGACCACCCGCGAGTCGGTGATCAGGCGCTACCTCGCTCTTCAGTTAGGTGACAGGTGCACGGAGGTCAGGCGCGCGGAGTCGGAGCGTATTCTGCGCGTGCAGCCGTTCATCGCCGACGCCAACGTGCTCGCCTACTCCGATGGCAACGGCGGCGTCACGCTCGCCGTCACCACGGTAGACGAAATCTCCATAATCTTCGGGATTGGGCTCGGGGGGAGCGGTGGAATCGTTCACTCGCTTCTTCTCGGTGAGGACAACCTGAGCGGCGGCGCGATTCACGTCGATGGATCGTGGAGGAACGCAGAGACGTTTCGCGACACCTACGCGGGGCGATTCGTCGACTACCAGTTTCTCGGCCGGCCGTACCAGCTGCTGGTGCAGGGTGGGCGCCGCGACCTTGGCAGTGACTGGGCGACCGAACTCAGCCACCCCTTTCTCACGGATCTGCAGAAGATTTCATGGCGAACCACCGCCGGGAATGTCGACAACTATTACCACTTCCGGCGACCTGGCGCCGATCAAGCCTCAATTCATCTAGCGCGCTCGTACAGTGACGTCGGCGGTGTGATTCGAATCGGGCCGCCGCTCGGCAGGGTAGCGCTGGTGGGAGGGTCTTTGTCGTTCGAGGACGAAGATCCGGGAACGAGCCCAGTCATCATCACGGACAGCATCCAGCCCGACACAAGTCAGGCGCTGACCAATCGCTATCCCAAACATCAAACTGCTCGCATCAACGGCCTGTGGGGCTTGCGTGATGTTCACTTCGTACGGGTGAGCGGCTTCGATGCGGTTGAAGGCACTGAAGATCTTCGCACCGGTTATCAGGTTGCGACGCTGGTCGGCAAGGGAGTGACGTTCCTGCGCGGAAAGGAAGCCGACTGGTTTGGGTCGATGGACTTTTACGCCGGCAGGGCGACGACGATATCATATGCGGCGATCGACGTCACCGGTGAAGGCCGGCGTGGTGAAGAGGGGAAGTGGGACGGAATTCTGGCACATGGACGCGCGGCTTTTTATGCGAAGCCCTTCAACCGCCACACGTTCATGACTGATCTGGCCTACAGCGGCGGCTGGCTGCAGCGAATTCCGTTTCAGCTGACCTTCGCAGATCCTGACGGAGGACTCCGTGGCTTTCGAAAGACGGACGAAGGCGGAGCGCGGCGCGTAGTCGCGAGAATGGAGGACCGATACCTCATGGGTCGCTACCGGGAATTTGCGAGTATTGCTGTGGGGGGATTCGCGGAAGCAGGGGAGATCTGGGCGGGCGACTCTCCGTTCGGTGTGAACACAGGACTTGCCTCGTCCCTCGGAATCAGCATCTTCGCCGCGTCGCCGCCCCAGTCTCGTCGCACGGCGCGAGTGGACTTTGCTTTTCCAGTAAAGGGCAATCCGGGCGGTCGGGGGTGGGAAGTGCGATTCACCGTCACCGACCTTACCAGAACGTTCCGGGTCGAGCCGCGGGACGTCCTGAATAATCGGGAGAGGTCGGTCCCGACGTCGGTGTTTACCTGGCCGTAAGCCTTATCGCGATGGCGTCGGAATGAACTCCCAACGGCCGAATACTGAGACGGCGACCGTCAGATCACGCGGGTTGATCATCGTCGGATAGACCGACCCTCCCGCTTCAACAAAGTTGCGCTCCATTAAGTACGCGTCGCTGCCTACGACTGATCCAGCGGGGCCGGTCGATGATATGCTCAAGAGTCGGCCGAGTGTTCCACCGGCGGATCTTGCGAGCGCGTCTGCATCTTTCTGAGCCTGCGCGACCGCGATGTTGATTGCCGTGCGCCGCGCTTCGTCGGTAGTCGGTGAGGAGAACTGAACCGACGCAATAGACGTTGCCCCTGCCGCCAGCGCGGCGTCGATCACCTTCCCAACATCATCGGCGCGGCGGACATTCGCCCTGACAGTGTTTCTGGCCACGAATTCCACTGGAAGTGTCGGCATCCCTGGCGTTCCGGGCGCGACGCGCAGGGAGCGGGGATCCTGGCCAACCGTGTACATGGAAGTTGTGATATCGCTCTGAGCGAGGCCTGAGCGGCGTAGCGCACTGAGCACGGAAGACATCTTTGCAGAGTTCTCAGAGGCGGCTGTCGCGGCGGACGACGCGCGACTCTCTACGCTTACGAGGACGGTCGCCCGGTCCGGCGTAATTGGTACTTCGCCCCGACCCGAGGCGGTGATCTCGGGAATCCGGGGCGGGACGGGTCCATTCGGTTGAGCGCCAGCGGAGGGAGCTACCAGCAAAAAGGTGAGTGCAAGGACGGATCGCGTCATCATTCGTTGCTCCATCAGCCAGAAGATTAGCGCTGGCCGGCGGGTACTCCTTTCATCATCCGCCGCACTGCAAAAACGAGCAGACCGCATACCACCGCTGCCACGAACAGAGAAATCGATGTCTGACGGAACAAGGCGGGCATCTCCGGCAATTTCTCCGGATCCACGTGCCCGCCGACGAGTCCGGCTATGAGATTGCCGATAGCGGTCGCCATGAACCAGACGCCCATCATCTGTCCCTTGAACTTGGACGGCGCGAGCTTGGTCATCGAGCTGAGTCCCACCGGACTGAGCGACAGCTCGCCCAGTGTCTGGAAGAAGTAGCTCCAGACCAGCCACCAGGGAGACAGGCGAATATTTCCGCCGGCGTTAACGACGATCTTCGCTCCCTCCCACATCACGACGAACCCGAGGCCTGCGAAGAAGAGACCCCACGCGAACTTCGCAACGCTGGATGGATCCTTACCGCGCTTTCCGAGCGCGATCCAGGCCCACGCGAACACGGGAGCGAGGAGGATGATGAATACCGAGTTGGCGGCCTGCAGCCACAGCGTCGGCATTTCCCACCCGAAGACGACGCGATCGGTGTAGTCGCGGGCGAACAGGTTAAGTGATGTGGGCGCCTGCTCGAACGCGGACCAGAATATCGTGGCGAAAATGAACAGCAGAATGATTACGACGACGCGCTTCTTTTCTTCTGTGGTGAGTCCGCCACCGACGAACAGATAGATGAAGTACGCGAGCGCGAGACCGAGCATGACCAGGCTCATCTTCTCCGCCGCAGACACCGGATTGATGTGGACCACCCCGGACATGGTCAGGATCACCAGCAGCGCGATAATCGCGACGCCGACAAACGCCGACATCTTCACCCGGCGATGTTCTCGGGGATCGAGCGATGCAGGGTCGACACCGATAGTGCCAAGCGTCTTATCCGCACGCATGCGATAAGTCACGAGACCGATCAACATTCCAACGCCGGCCGCGCCAAATCCGAGGTGCCAGCCTACTTTCTCACCGAGGTATCCGGTAACCAGCGGGGCGACGAGCGCGCCGAGGTTGATACCCATGTAAAAAATCGAGAAGCCCGCGTCGCGTCGTGAGCCGCCTTCAGGATAGAGGTCGCCGACAATTGCCGAGATGTTCGGCTTCAACAGGCCGGTGCCCATGACGATGAGAACGAGTCCGATGAAGAACGCGGAATGCGCGAACTTGATCGACAGCGCGATGGACAAATGTCCGAGCGCAATGAGGATCCCGCCGTACCAGATCGAGCGACGCAGACCAAGCAGTCGATCAGCGATCCATCCGCCCGGGAGCGAGGCCAGATAGACGCACGCCGCATAAATGCCGACGATCGACGACGCGGTGCTCCGCTCGAACCCGAAGCCGCCCTGCGCCAACGCCGCCGTCATGAACAGCACGAGGAGCGGTCGGATTCCGTAGTACGAGAACCGCTCCCACATCTCGGTGAAGAAGAGAGTGCTTAGCCCGACTGGGTGGCCGAAGAACCGCTGCTCGCTCACGCCCCTGCCGATCGCTGGAGGCGGCTCGTCGTGGCTGACAGTTCCGGCCGAAGGCTGCTGAAAAACGTCTCTCGATTGCTTGGCCATGATCGGGGGAGTGGGGGTCGTTATGCGTGCACGGCGGCGAGCGGAAGATACCGATCAGGTGGATGTACGCCACCCGCCGCCTTTTGTTGCTCCCAGCTGATCGTCGTCGGAGTTTGCTTGATGCAGTGAACGAAATGACCCGGCGCCTTCTCCTCGAGCGGAGGAATGATCTTCATGCAGGCGACGTCCTTCGCCGGATGGTGACAACGCGGGTGGAATACACAACCCGGTGGCGGACTCGCCGGTGAAGGAACGTCGCCGGACAAAATGATGCGTTCCTTGCGCGCCTTCGGATCCGCGACCGGAACCGCTGACAGCAGCGCCTGGGTGTACGGCATCAGAGGCTCGCGGTACAGATCGTCCCGGGTCGCGAGCTCTACGACTTTGCCGAGATACATCACTGCGACACGATCGGCGATGTGCTCGACTACCGAGAGATCGTGGGCGATGAACATGTAGGTGAGGTTGTGCTC
>JBJMOT010000060.1:0-5527 GCA_045803585.1 Gemmatimonadaceae bacterium | reverse complement strand
GTGACGACGCTCAATGCGATGATCGGCCGCCTTGAAACATCGTTCGCCGGATTGCGGCGATTCACCGCTGACGCGAGCCACGAGCTAAAAACTCCGCTCGCCGTGCTGCGGGCAGATGTCGAGCGCGCGATGTCGGAGACGGCCGGCCAGACCGAACGCATGGTCGCCCTCGAAGAGGCGCTGCAGGAAGTGCGCAGAATGAGCGACCTGGTGGAAAGTCTGTTGACGCTGGCGCGTGCCGACGAAGGACGGTTTGACCTTTATCGCGAGCCCGTCGAGTTGCAGCCGCTGGTGCAGGAAGTCTACGAAACGGCGCTGATACTCGGCGAGGCGCAGGGCGTGACGGTGAACCTGCCATTCACGGCCGACGCGACTGTGCTGGCGGATCGCACGCGTCTGCGACAGCTGTTCCTCAATCTCGTCACCAACGCGATCAAGTACACGCCGGCCGGCGGCAAAGTGGAGCTCGGGCTCGGAAGGCATCCCGACAACGTCACCTTCGCGGTGCGCGACACAGGGATCGGAATTTCCGCCGCCGACTTCCCACACATCTTCGAGCGATTCTGGCGCGCAGATCGCGTGCGATCGAGAATGTCGGAGCGTGGTGGCTTCGGACTGGGTCTGGCGATAAGCCAGTGGATCGCACAGGCACACGGCGGAACACTCACCGCTTCATCGCGACTCGGTCGCGGGAGTTTGTTCACCGTCACGCTTCCGCTTAGCGGAGATGGCCAGAAAGGGTAGTCGGCGATGTTAATCGGGCCGTAACGCGCGGATTAGCCGCACTTCATCTCCTTCTAACGCGAGCGCTATTTGACGAAGGGTACGACTTCCACAGGTTGGAGCAAATCAACGGGAGTCGCAATGTTCGACACCTTGCTGGAGTCGAGAGCTCGCAGACAGAGTTCGGCAACCGGGGCCGCGGCAAGTATCACGGCTCACGCAACTCTTATCGCGGGAGCTGTGCTTGCGACGATGCAGGTTCAGGTGCAAGCGCCTGAGACGCGGGAGGCAATCCGCACGGTCTATTTTCCCCCAGGTCCCGTCGCGCCCCCAACGCGATCGACGGGTAGCCCGAATCCCGGTCGAGTAAAACTACCGGCGACAATCCAGCTTGTCTTTCCGAGGTTGGTTTTATCTACAGTCTCATCGAATCTGACTTCTATAGTAGACCGTTCCGGAGCACCACCGCTGCCAGCCGCCGGATCGACCGATGCGTCTGGCGGCGGAACGCCGACTGAATCGAATGGTGTGTTTCAGGAAAGCGAAGTGGAGAAGGCAGTTTCACTGGCGGGCGGTGCAGTCAGGCCGAGATACCCCGAGTCGCTGCGATTGGCAGGAGTCGAAGGCAGATTAATCGCGGTCTTCGTCGTTGATGAGACGGGTCGAGCCGAAGTTGACAGCGTACGATTCACACGGTCCGACAATCGGCTCTTCGAAGACGCAGTGAAAGTTGCTCTGCGCCGAATGCAGTTCGTCCCGGCGGAAATCGGCGGGCGAAAAGTACGGCAGCTGGTGCAAATGCCCTTTGTGTTTACGCTCAACAGATAGTTAGAAGTTCTTTAATACTATTTCATTGATTCTTAATCTTGCGGGTATTCCCCCCAATTCTCGTTGCGAACAGTTTTCGCGTACGACTTCCCCTCGGGAGAGAAATGTTTAACCAACTTCTTGAGTCAAAAGCTAAGAAGCAGAAGATGGCGGGTGGTACCGTCTTCAGTGTCGTGCTTCACACTGTTTTGATCGCTGCGGCCGTGTATGCTACCGCAAAGGCAGGCACGAACAACGAGAAGGCGAAGGCTGAGAAGATTCAGTTCGTCGAAGTGAAAAAGGAAGTGCCGAAGCCGAAGGACGAGCCCCCACCGCCGAAAGAAGTAGTCGTCAAGCCGCCGCCGCCGAAAGGCTTCCAGGTTTTGCGCGCGCCAGTAAAAATCGACATCAAGATTCCCGAGATCGATCTGTCGAAAGCGGTCACCAATGAAAACGACTTCACGGGTAAGGGTGTGAAGGGCGGCACGGGCAGCGGTGTCGTAGGCGGAACCGGCCCAGTCACCAACCAGACGTACTTCGAGTTCCAGGTCGAGAAGCCGGCAGAAATGCTTTCGGACAGCCCGAAGCCGAAATATCCGTCGGTTCTCGAGAGCTCGGGGATTGCCGGGGAAGTCCAGGCGCAGTTCGTGGTGAAGAACGATGGAAGAGCCGACATGGATACGTTCAAGGTGCTGAAGACTACCAATGAACTGTTCACACAGGCCGTCAAGAACGTGCTCCCCCGGATGCACTTCAGTCCTGCACAGATCGGCGGAAAGCCGGTCAACCAGTTGGTTCAGCAGTCTTTCCAGTTCGCCGTTCCGCGCTAAACAACCCTCACGGAGTAAACAATGCAGCTGTCACTACTCGACATTTACAACCAGATGGGCGGCTTCGCGAAGGGCATCGTGTATGTCCTTTTTGCCATGTCTCTCTGGTCGCTCTCGGTTGCAATCAAAAAGTGGTGGGACCTACGCGCGGCCCAGAAAGAGACCCGCAAATTCGCCCCCGAGTTCTCGCAGTTCCTCGAGGAAGACAATCTCGGCGAAGCGGCTACGCTCGCTGACAAGTACAAGAAGTCGCACGTAGCCCGGGTGCTCGGCGGCGCTCTCACGGAAATTCGCCCGCTGATTCAGGATGGCTCCGTTACGGTGGCCGACATCAACTCCGCTGAGCGCGCAATCGAGCGCGAAATGCTGATGACGATTACCGACCTCAAGCGCGGTCTGGGCATTCTCGCCACCGTGGGCGCCACCGCACCGTTCGTCGGACTGCTCGGCACCACGATGGGAATCGTGAACTCCTTCGCCGCAATGGCCGCGTCTGGATCGGGCGGACTTGCTTCGATCTCGTCCGGTGTGTCCGAGGCGCTGATCACGACCGCCTTCGGTCTTGTGGTCGCAATTCCGGCGGTGTGGCTCTTCAACTACTTCCAGATCAAGATCGACAACCTCACCGCCGAGATGACATATACGTCGAAGGAAATGATCGACTATATGATCAAGAACGTCTCGGGCACCGGCGAGTTTGGTCGTTCTCGTTTCACGCGCGAGTTCAACACCACGGCGACGGCTGGAAATTCACCGATCTCGCAGTAGACCCCGGGAGGGCTGACTAATGGCAATGTCTGCCGGAACTGCCGGAGGGGTAAAGGCGTCACCGAACGTGACGCCGATGATCGACGTGATGCTGGTGCTGTTGATCATCTTCATGCTCGTCATCCCGGCGATCACCGCTGGCTTCCAGGCGGTGCCGCCGAGCGGCGTAAATCTCAAGCCTCATCCAGAAGAAGATCAGGATCAGGTTCTGGGTATCGACGCGAACGGACAGTACTACCTGAACAAGAAACCGATTCCCAATGCTGAACTCGGCCAGCGTCTCAACGCGATTTTTGAGAATCGCACCGAGGACAGGTTGCTGTACGTCAAGGCGCACAAGGATCTCGCCTACGGCAAGGTTCTGGATGCCCTGGACATAGCGGCGCACAATCACGTGTCCGTGACCGGAATGATCACCGATCAGCGACCGGGCACGGTCTCGGCGGTGCAGAGCGACAATCTGTTCAACGCTCCCGCGGCCGGAGGAAAGAAATAATGGCTATGTCATCAGGTAATGCCTCCACGGGCCTGACGAATGAAATCAACGTCACGCCGATGATCGACGTGCTGCTGGTGCTGTTGATCATCTTCATGATGGTGATACCGATGTCGCGGAAGGCGATCGATCTCCAGCTCCCTGATCCGACTCCCGACGATACGCCCTCCGGTCCGCCTCCGTCGCAGATAGTGCTGGAGGTGCTGCCAGGCAATACGTTCCGGATCAACACCCAGCCTGTGACGAAGCAGGATCTTCAGAAACGGCTGAAGGAGATTTACGATCCGAGGCCGGACAAGATCATCTTCATCAAGGGTGATCCGGCCGTGAAGTACTCTGACGTAATCGCTGCGATGGATGCCGCGCGCGGCGCCGGTGTGAAAATCATCGCTACCACTCCGAAGGAAACCAAATAGCCACGCGCTATCCAACTTTCGAGCAACGGCGAAAAAAGAAAGGAGAATGGAAAGGGGTCATTGCGTCGCTGCTCGTGCACGCACTGATCCTTTTTCTCATTCTTGGCCCGATCGTCGCCGCCAATGACTTCACGCGTCCCGACGTCCTAGGCGGCGGCGGTCCCGGCCCCGCTGGCGGCGGCGGTGGAGGCAGCAGTGGGCCGGGCGCCCGCGAGCAGCGCATCGAGTTCGTGCAAGTGAAATCGGATCCGACGACGATGCCCAAGGTGACGCCCCGGACCGTTCCTCCAGTGAAACCGCCCGATCCCAAGCCGCCGGTAGAAACGCCGGTGCAGCCGGCGCAGCAGGTCGTCGAGCCGCAGACCACCGCTGCCTCGACAGGAACGGGAACCGGAAACGCCGGGACTGCAGGAGCAGGACCCGGGAGTGGGGGAGGGGTCGGCTCGGGTGAAGGAACGGGACGAGGGAGCGGAGTGGGCCCGGGCACAGGCGGTGGTCCGGGGAAAGATTATCCGCCAACGGTCAGGGACTTGTTCATACCGCCGATGCCGGCGCCGCAAGCGGTAAAGGGCTTTCACATGAAGGCGTTCTTCGACGTCGACGAGAAGGGAAACGCAAAACTCATCGGATTCAATCCGACCCGCGATGGTGATTACAACAAGCGGGTGACTGAGGTGCTGCGCTCTATGAGATTTCGTCCCGGGGTTCATCCCGACGGAACTCCCAAGCGCGATACGGCCGAGATCGAGATAATTTTCTAGTCCGTTTCTCTGGCAAAAACCCCCCTGCGGCCGTACATTCCGCCCGCAAAGCGGGAGGAACGCACCCAGCGGTAACCGAGCCACAGAGGGCACACCTTGACAGCCACGAGAGCAGCGAGTGGGGCCGACACAGCTACATCGTCGCGCGAGTTCGTCAAGGCGCTGACGCTCACCGACGCGACCATGCTCGTGGCGGGCTCGATGATCGGCTCCGGAATCTTCATCGTCTCGGCGGATATCTCCCGGACGGTGAGCTCGCCATTCTGGCTGTTGATGGCGTGGGTTGTGTCTGGCGTCGTCACGATCTTCGGCGCGCTTGCTTACGGTGAGCTTGCGGCGATGTATCCCCGTGCGGGCGGCCAGTACGTTTTTCTCAGAGAGTCCATGGGTCACCTCATGGGCTTTCTTTATGGATGGACGCTGTTCGTCGTAATTCAGACGGGAACCATCGCCGCCGTCGCCGTCGCTTTCGGGAGATTCCTGGGCGTTTTGTGGCCCTCGATCACGCCCGACCGCTACTCGTGGTTCCCGCAGATGGATTTCACCACGGCCGGAGCACCTGTCCAACTTGGGCTATCCCCACAGCGGCTGATTGCCCTGGTCTCGATCTGGGTGTTGACCTGGATCAATCTGCGGGGAATCAAGGAAGGGAAGTGGGTGCAGACGACCCTCACCGTCGTGAAGACAGTGGCGCTCGCGGGTTTGATCCTGCTCGGATTGACGATT
>JBJMOT010000059.1:0-13210 GCA_045803585.1 Gemmatimonadaceae bacterium | reverse complement strand
TGCTACCTGACAGTCCGCGAAAAAATTAGAGGAAAACCGAAGTCCCTTTTCCCTTCACGCCGCCGCGAACTGTCAGATAGTTTGCAGCCGACGGCGATCAGCGTTTAGCGGGTAGCGGGCAGCCCGCGTGCGCGATGAAGTTGCTCTAATATCTAGTCAATCGAGTTCCAGAGAATTTCTCCCTGAGCCTGGCCGCGGTGCCCGGCGAAAGAACCCGAATCCCAAAGTAGAGCAATCCGCCGACAATGCACACCTTGATCGCCAGCGCGACAATCCAGAAGGTGAGCCCAAGCAGTCCGCCGAATAGCTTGAACACCATGCCCACAGCAAAAAGGCCCAGCATGGCGAATAGGCCGATCATGAAAATGGCGCGTAACATGATGTTCTCCGAGACAGTGAAAGTGACTGGAATCACTACGATACCGCGCGCCGAGTTGTTTCACGAGACCAAACACCCGGAGCGGAGAAGCTGAGCAGCGAAGTAATCGTCGTCGGTGGCGGTCTCATCGGCTTGACCGCTGCGACGGCACTGGCGGAGCGGGGCGTCGACGTCACCATCGTTGGCGAGCACCGCCCAGGCGAGGCCTCGCCCGCTTCAGCCGGGATGCTCGCTCCTTCTATCGAGCGCGCCCCCGGGCCGGCGCACCAGTTCGGCATCGCCGCGCGCGACCGCTACCCATCCTACATCGAATTCCTGGCGGAGCGAACGGGTGTCAAAGTGCCGCTTAACCGGCTCGGGATCCTTCAGGTCGCACTGACCGAAAAGGGCATCAAGGGTCTGCGGAAATCCGCGGTGTCCACGAGCCGTTGGCTCGATCCAAAGGAGCTACAACATTTTGAACCCGCTCTGCCCCACGCGCTCGGCGCAATGTTCAATGCCCAGGATGGAGCCGTCGACAATGCCGCGCTCCTCAACGCGCTGGACAAACTGTGCGCGGCCAGCAAGTGGATCGTGCGGATCGACGGCGCGGTCAAATCGTTGAAACCGCGTGACGACTCGTGTGAAGTGGAGCTCGACTCGGGATCGCGACTCTCCGCTCGGCGCGTGGTGATCGCCGCCGGCGCGTGGGCAGGAAAAATCTCTGGCGCGAGGTTCGCTCGAGCAGTCAAGCCGGCGCGCGGACAGCTTGTGTCCTACTCGAATGCGCCTCTCCGGCATGTCGCATACGGTCCAAGCGGATATCTCGTCCCGCGCGGAGGCACCACCATCTGCGGCAGCACCATGGAAGATGTCGGATTCGATGCGGAGACGACGCCTGCCGGCGTGAAAAAGGTAAAGGCCGCGGCCGAGGAGATCTGCCCGCAGCTGGCGTCGTCTGAAACCACGAAAGCGTGGGCTGGACTGCGCCCGGCGACGCCAGACTTGCTGCCCATCATCGGTTCCGATCCGGAGCACCCGTCCCTTCTCTACGCCTGCGGTCACTCCCGCAACGGCGTCCTGCTCGCCCCCCTGACGGGGGATTTAATCGCCGATCTCGTGACAGAATCACCACTTAACCACGACCTGTCACAATTTCGCCCGGACCGCTTTTAATGTAGATTCCCGAAGCTCGACGGCTTACCCCTCCCGTCGATTCATAAGATGCCAGATACTCTTTATCAGATCATGGGCCGTCACCGCGCCGACCCACTCCCAGAGCGGAAACCGTCATGGCTCAAGGTCAAGGCGCCCGGCGGCCCTAACTATATGCGGCTCAAGAGCTTGATGCGCGAGCTCGACCTCCATTCCGTATGCGAGGAAGCCCACTGCCCCAACGTCGGCGAATGTTGGGAGCACGGCACCGCCACTTTCATGATCCTCGGCGACGTCTGCACCCGCAACTGCGCCTACTGCGCCGTTGCGCACGGACGACCGCCGAAATACGACATCGCTGAGCCACACCGCGTGGCAAAAGCCATCGCCGAGATGAATCTCCAGCACGCGGTCATCACGTCCGTCGACCGCGACGACCTGCCCGACTTCGGAGCTTGGGTCTTCGCGGAGACGATTAGACAGATCCACGAGCGCATCCCCGATTGCTCAGTCGAAGTTTTGGTTCCCGATTTCCAGGGCAACCACGACAGCATTCGCACTGTTCTCGAGGCTCGTCCGGAGATCTACAACCACAACACCGAGACCGTCCCGCGACTCTACAAAAAGGCGCGGCCCGGCGGTCGGTACCCGAGAGTGATGGATATCTTCCGTTACGCGAAACGCATCGCTCCGGAAATTCCCACTAAAACCGGAATGATTCTTGGTATGGGAGAGACCAAGGAAGAAGTCATCGCCGTCATGCGCGATCTCCGCGATGTAGACGTCGACATTCTCACCCTCGGCCAGTATCTCCGCCCATCAGATGCTCACATCACGCTCGACCGGTATTACACCCCTCAGGAATTCAGAGAGCTGTATCAGATCGGTATGGAGATGGGATTCCGTCACGTGGAATCAGGACCGCTCGTTCGCTCCAGCTATCACGCATGGGAGCAGGTGCAGGCGGCAGGCGTATGACTACTGAAACGAAACGGCCCGTGAACCAGAAAAGGAAAGACCAGCCGACGGCCAGCAACAATGGCGCAGATGGCACCAAGCGGTCGGCGCCCGCCGAATTCGAAGGCACAACGCCCGAGTTCCGTCGAGAGCTGCTTCACTCGATGCTCGTGCAGCGTCGCTTTGAGGAGCGCTGCGCTGAAGCCTACGCGCTCGGCAAAATCGGCGGTTTCTGCCATCTCTACATCGGCCAGGAAGCAATCTCCACGGGCGTCATGTCGATGCTGCGCCCTGACGACTATGTCATCACCGCCTACAGAGATCACGGTCAGGCCGTGGCCCGCGGAATCAATCCGCGCGCAATCATGGCCGAGCTTTTTGGACGTGAAGGCGGATGCTCGGGCGGTAAGGGCGGCTCGATGCACCTCTTCGATGCGCAGACCAACTTCCTTGGCGGTCACGGAATTGTCGGTGGTCACGTGCCGATCGCGGCTGGTGTCGGCTTCGCGATCAAGTATCGTCGTGGCAACCAGGTGTGCGTCTGCTTCTTCGGCGAAGCAGCAGTCAACATCGGCGCCTTCCACGAAGCGCTGAATCTTGCCTCCTTGTGGGACCTCCCTGTCATCTTCATCATCGAGAATAATCGCTACGGGATGGGCACCGCGATCTCGCGCTCAACCGCGAACGAAGATGCGGTTCTACGCGCCCAGGGCTATCGCATGGATGGCGAGTCGGTTGATGGCCAGGATGTCTTCGCGGTGCGTGAAGTAATGAACCGCGCCGTCGAGCGCGCCCGCAAGGAAAAGCGTCCAACCTTGATCGAGATGCGAACCTATCGCTTCATGGGCCACTCGATGTCCGACGCGGTCAGCGGGACCTACCGCACCAAGGACGAGCTCGAAGAGAATATGAAGCGCGATCCGATACTGGTTCTACACAATCTGATGTACGAAGCGGGCGAGCTCACCGAAGGTGAGATGCACAAGATCGATGACGAGGCCAAGGCCATTGCTCAGGACGCGTGGGATTTTGCCGACGCCAGTCCGGAACCGCAGCCCGAGAAGCTGTACACGGACGTCTACGCGGACTCGAGCTCCTGATGCCTGTCGTCACCTATCGTGATGCGCTGACCCAGGCGCTCCGTGAAGAGCTCCAGCGCGATGATACCGTCTTCCTCATGGGGGAGGAAGTCGCGCAGTACAACGGCGCGTACAAAGTATCGAAGGGCCTGCTCGACGAGTTCGGTCCAATGCGCATCGTCGATACGCCCATTACTGAGCTTGGGTTTGCAGGTGTCGGTGTTGGAGCAGCGATGGTTGGGCTTCGGCCGATCGTCGAGTTCATGACCTGGAACTTCGCGCTGCTGGCGCTCGACGAAGTCGTGAATGCCGCCGCAAAGATGCTCTATATGTCCGGTGGCCAGTACAAAATGCCGATGGTCTTCCGTGGCCCGAACGGCGCCGCGTTGCAGCTAGCCGCGCAGCACTCGCAGGCCTGGGAAAGCTGGCTCGCTCACATCCCCGGCTTGAAGGTCCTTACTCCGGGCACGCCGGCCGACGCCAAGGGTCTGCTCAAGTCGGCGATCCGGGACGACAACCCCGTTGTCTTCCTCGAGGGCGAGATGCTCTACAACACCAAGGGTGAAGTCCCCGAAGGTGAGCACATTGTCCCGATCGGAGTCGCCGAGCTCAAACGCGAGGGCGATCATTGCTCGATAATCACCCATGGGAAGATGGTACTGGTGGCGATGCGCGTCGCGGATGATCTCGCCAAGGAAGGAATCAACATCGATGTCGTCGATCTGCGCACAGTGAGGCCGATGGACGTCGAAGCGATTGCTCGCTCGGTTCAGAAGACGAATCGCGCGGTGGTACTCGAAGAGGGCTGGGAGATCTGCGGTATGGGCGCCCAGGTAGTCGACTTCATTCAGCGCGAGTGCTTCGATGATCTCGACGCGCCCGTACTCCGTGTCCACCAGGAAGATGTTCCGATGCCCTACGCAAAGAATCTCGAAAGAGCGGCAAAGCCGGACGCCGGCAAGACCGTCGCGGCGATCAAGAAAGTCATGTACCTCGACTGACCCGTCATGGCAACCAAAGTGGTGATGGAGGCGCTCTCGCCGACGATGGAAGAAGGCCGCCTCGTCAAGTGGAGCAAGAACGAAGGCGATCAGATAAAGTCTGGCGACGTTCTCGCTGAAGTCGAAACCGACAAGGCAGTGATGGAGTTGGTCGCGCGCGGTGACGGAGTTCTGCGGAAGCGACTCGCGAACGAAGGCGACGCGTCGCCGGTTGGAACATTGCTCGCCGTCATCGCCGCGCCAGACGAGAACATCGATTCGATCGTGGGCGCCGCCGCTCCGGCCGGTGGCGCAGCGCCCGCGGCAAAGAGCGACACAGCCGCACAATCCCCGGCGCCCAACAAGACGGTGGCCGACACCAAGGAGACCGCCGGCGCGAGCGCGGTACCACAGACGCCCGCGCAATCACAAGGTGAAGCTTCCACTCCTCCACAGCAGAAGACTTCTTCCGCGCCGTCCGCTCCTCCGGCGAGACCGGCCGCGCCTCGTCCTCCTTCCCCACCGGCAGCGCCGCGTGGAAACGGGTCGTCGCGCCCGAGTGCTCCGCAGGCTGGCGGACGTCAGCGCTCCTCGCCACTCGCGCGCAGACTTGCCAGCGAGCGCGGAATTCAGCTCGGCGGAATCCAGGGAAGCGGGCCCGGCGGTCGGATCCTCAAGCGCGACATCGAGAACGCAAAAGCGACCGGGGCTGCCAGCGGTCGCTCGGCGGCCGCAGAGCGTTTGGCGGCTGAGGGCGACTTCAAGGATGTCGCTCTCACTCAGATCCGGAAAACAATCGCGCGCAGGCTTTCCGAGTCGAATGGCCCCGTCCCGACTTTCTTTCTCACCGCGGAGTTCGACGCGACACGCGCCGCCGAGCTTAGATCTCAGCTCGCGGAAATGGGCGACGAGTACAAGGCGTCGTTCAACGACATTGTCATCAAGGCCGTGGCGCTCGCGCTCGCCGAGCACCCCGAGATCAACGCGCACTGGCTGGCGGACAAGATCCGCCAATTCAATCGCATCCATGTAGCGATGGCGGTGGCGGTCGAAGATGGTCTCATCACGCCAGTGCTATTCGACGCTGACCGGATGACGCTCTGGGAGATCTCGGCGAAGGCGCGTGAGCTGGCGAAGAAAGCCCGCGAGCGAAAGCTCGTACCCGAGGAATACACCGGTTCGACGTTCTCCGTTTCCAACCTGGGGATGTTCGGCATCGATCAGTTCACCGCGATCATCAACCCGCCCGAAGCCGGCATACTCGCCATCGGCGGAGTCGAACAGAAGCCTGTCGTGATCGACGGCCAACTGGAGGTTCGCGAGCGAATGCGCGTGACGATGAGCTGCGACCACCGCGTTATTGATGGAGCGATGGGTGCCAAGTTCCTGCAGACGCTGCAACGGTACTTCGAGAATCCAATCTCCCTGTTGATCTAAGAGGCCGTGGCCTCACCACGGTCGCAGTCCGCAACGCCCCAGGTTCCTGAAACGGAACGTGGGGCGTTTTCGAGTGAACCCTGCGGAAACTGTGGTGCGGAGCTCACAGGCCCGTTCTGCTCCCAATGCGGGGAGAAGAAGTTTACCAAACACGATTACTCTGTCACACACCTCGTCGAGGAAGCCCTCGACGGACTCACCCATTTCGACACTCGATTTCTTCGAACGCTCAACGTGCTGTTCACGAGACCGGGAGAGCTCTCGAAGGCATACTTTCAGGGCGGGCGATCGCGTTACACCAAACCGCTAAGCCTTTTCATAATCGTCAACGTCATCTTTTTCTTCATCCAGCCGCATACGGGGTTGCTCGGTTACAAGTATGCTCACTACATGTCCGTTTCCCGGGACGCTTCGCTCGTCCACAAACATCTGCGCGAGACGGGAGAAGCCGAAGCCACATATGAAGCACGCTTCAACGAAAATCTGCAGCATCAGAAGAAAAGCATTCTGATAGTGGCTGTGCCTTTTCTCGCACTCGTTATGTTGGGGCTCTTCGTCAGGTCCGGTCGCACCTACGCGGAGCATCTCGTTTTCTCGGTGCAGGTGTATGCGTTTTTTCTCGTCTACCTGGCGGCCACTACCCTTCTTATTCTGTTCCCGCTCATGTTCGGATTGATGCGACTTTTCCCCACCTCGGAACAGCACTTACGAGTACTCGGCAGTGAACAAGCCATCGACACAGTCGTTCTCTGCGGCCTGGTGGTCTATCTCTATTTCGGCTTACGGCGCGCGTATCAGTCGTCCCGGCTGCGATCAGCCATCAGCGCGGCGGTTTTGTCAACCACGGTGGTCCTCACCATCGTCGCATATCAGGTCGTGCTGTTCTATCTGACTTTCTGGACGACGTAAGAACGCACAAAAGCTCATCCCCACCGGACTAAAGTCCGGGTACCAACACTTTGCACCAAGCCCTACTATCGCCTACGAGATACTCCGTAGCCACGAATTAGGGGGAGCGATGGGTCGAAAACTCATAGCGTGCCTGCTGCTTTTAACGCTTTACGCGCCATTCTTTGTGCTTCCCGCGACTTCGCAGGGAACGCCCAAACCTGTTCCTCCTCCGCAGCAGACCGCTTCAGCAGCTCCCACAGCTGCCACGGCGAGTACACCAGCCAAAGCGGTAAAAACTTTCAAGGACGACGAGCTGGCTTCGCTGATGGCGCCCATCGCTCTCTATCCTGACAAGGTCATCGCCCAGATCCTGGTCGCATCGACTTACCCGTTGGAGGTCGTGCAGGCGAGTCGCTGGGTTCAGGCGAACAAGACCCTGAAGGGAGAAGCGCTTGTCAAGGAAGTGAAAAAGCAATCGTGGGACAATAGCGTCAAAGAGCTCGTGGCTCTGCCCGATGTGTTGAAGATGATGGACGACAAGGTCGACTGGACCCAGAAAGTCGGCGACGCTGTCCTGGCACAGCAGAAAGACGTCCTCGCGGCGATTCAGAAGTTGCGCGCGAAGGCGAAAGAGGCAGGAAATCTCAAGACCGACGACAAGATGACGGTGAAGACGGAAAAGGCGCCCGCTGATGCGACGCCGCCGACGCCGCCCCAGATCATAGTGATCGAGTCGTCGAGTCCCGAAACGATCTACGTGCCGACCTACACCAACTCGGTGTACGGCGCATGGGGATACCCGGCGTATCCGCCTTATTACTGGCCACCTCCGTACGGCTATCCGGGTTCGGGCCTGTGGTTTGGGCTGGGGGTGGGCATCGCCATCGGCATCTGGGGCGGAGCGTGGGGCGCTTACGGCGCAGGTTGGGGCGGCGGGAGCATCAACATCAATAACGTCAGCATCGGTGGCGGAGTGGGCGGCGTTGGAGGAGTGGGTGGTGTAGGCGGAGTCGGAGGAGTGGGCGGAGTCGGAGGCGTTGGTGGAGTGGGTGGGGTTGGAGGCGTCGGCGGTCCCGGAGGAGTTGGCGGGGTCGGTGGCGTCGGCGGCCCCGGCAAGGCTGGTGGTGTCGGTGGTGTCGGTGGTGCGGGCAAAGCGGGCGGCGTCGGAGGTGTGGGTGGCGTTGGCGGTGCCGGCAAAGCTGGTGGAGTGGCCGGGGTCGGCGGAGCTGGCGGTGCGGGTAAGGCATGGCAGCACGATCCATCGCATCGCCAGGGCGTCTCGTACCGCGACGGCGCCACACAGGCAAAGTATGATCGCGGTGCCAGTCAGAACGCTGCGGCGCGCAACTCGTTCCGCGGCCAGGACAATCTCGGCGGCGCATCCGGCCTCGGCGGCGGAGCTGGTTCTCGTGACGCAGGGCGCGGGGCGAGTGGTGGTGTAGGTGATCGCAGCGCTGGCGGAGGCGCAGGCGACCGCGGGGCCAGCGCTGGCTCTCGTGATGCAGGCTCCCGCAGCAACGCGGGCTCGCGCGATTCCCGTGGAAATTCATCTGTGGGGAACTCCTCGCGGGGAAGCACCGGCGCGTTCGGTGGAATGAGCAGCGGATCGAGATCAGGCAGTTATGGTTCCCGCGGTGGAGCGAGCCGCGGTGGTGGAAGCCGCGGCGGTGGCGGCGGGAGGCGGAGATGAACGCTCAAAGAGGGAGTAAACGATCCATGCGCAATCCGAAACGTCGTTCGCTCGCGATCATCAGAGGCGGTGGAGCGATTGCCACTATCCTTGCGTTGGCGGCATGCGCGGATTCGCGCGGAACTGTGTATTCGAGTCCGGAACAGGCCGTGGATGCCTTCGCGACCGCACTTCGCAGCAACGATCAAAAGGGTCTTACGGCCGAGTTCGGGAAAGGCTCGGAGCGTCTCTTCAGATCGGACGACTCGGTCTCGGACAGAAACCTGCGCGGTGATTTCCTGCAGTTGTACGATGCGAAACACGAGCTGACCACGCGCGACGACGGAGCGAAGGTGCTCGTCGTCGGAAACGATGACTGGCCGCTGCCCATTCCGTTGGTTAAAACCGACAACGGTTGGGTCTTCGACTCGCCGGCGGGACTCGAAGAGATCGTCAACAGACGCATCGGACGCAACGAGCTGCTCACGATCCAGACGTGCCTCGCCATCGGCGATGCGCAGCGCGACTACTACAGAGTCGACCACAACGGTGACAAGATCCTGGAGTACGCGCAAAAATTCCGCAGTACGCCTGGCCAGCAGGACGGGTTGTACTGGCGGGCTAATCCGGGCGAGCCGCCGAGCCCGCTCGGCGATGTCGTTGCTGCCGCCGCCGGAGAAGGTTATCCGGCAACCAGCACCTCCCTTCATGGCTATCGCTTTAGAATGCTCACGGCGCAGGGCCCGGCTGCCCAGGGAGGCGCGTACGATTACCTCGTACGAAAGAGCCAGATCGGAGGGTTCGCTGTTCTAGCCTATCCGGTGACGTACGGCGAAACAGGGATCATGACGTTCATCGTCAGTCATGACGGTATCGTCTATCAGCGCGATCTGGGCAAGGACTCCTCGGACCAGGCGCAGCAGATCAAGCTGTTCGATCCCAGTCAGGGCTGGACGAGAGTCGCCAATAGCGATATGCAACAGCTGCCTGGCGAAGCAGCGGACGCGACGACAGAGGACTGAGTTCGAATCCCGATTAAGGTTGACCGTTCGAACGGCTACTGTGAGTTACTGATGGGCGAGCTTCTCATCGCAGGTCGAGAAGCTCGCCGCTGAAGGCGACGAGATCGAGAGCCTTCCCGCCCGCCCCTAGTCCGACCAAGTAAATTTCCTTCGGACTTTCTACCCAAAATCGAAATGGCAAGTTACGACGTGATTTTTATTGGCGGCGGCCCCGCTGCTTATATCGGCGCGATTCGCGCCGCTCAGCTCGGCATGTCCATCGCCGTGGTCGAGAAAGAAGGGCTCGGCGGTACCTGCGTTCTCTGGGGATGCATTCCGGCTAAGGCACTTCTGGAAGCGGCGTCATTGGCCACCAAGGTCTCCAAGGCCAAGGACTTCGGTATCACCGTTGGCGATGTAAAACTCGATTACAGCGTCGCGATGAAGCGTTCGCGCGCCGTCAGCACACAGAACTCCAAGGGGGTCGAGTACCTCTTCAAGAAGAACAAGATCACCTGGATCAAGGGCGTCGGAAAAATCACCGGCAAGAATTCCGTCACCGTGAGGGTCGACGGGAAAGACGAGAAACACGACGCGAAGAAGGCAGTTGTCGTCGCGACTGGGTCGCGGGTGAAAGGCCTCCCCCAGATCGGCCTCGAGCTCAATAAAACGACCGTCATTTCTTCCGACGAAGCTTTGATACTCGAGCAGGCTCCCAAGACCATGGCGATTATCGGCGCCGGTGCGGTAGGCTGTGAATTCGCTGACGTGTTCAGCGCATTCGGCACTCAGGTGTCTCTGATCGAAGTCCTCCCCGGCATCCTGCCTTTGGAAGACGCAGATTGCAGCACCGAGCTCACCCGCAGCTTCAAGAAGCGGAAAATCGATGTGCTGTCCGGCGCCAAAGTCAGTAACGTCAGGGTTGGTAAGAGCTCGGTCACCATGAGCGTCGAGGTTGGTGGCAAAAAGCAGGATCTCGAGGTCGAAAAAGTTCTCGTCGCCGCCGGACGCGCGCCCGTCATCGAGGACATTGGAATCAAGGAGCTTGGCGTTCAACTCACCGATCGCGGCTTCATCAAGATCAACGAGCGCATGGAAACATCGGTCAAAGGGATCTACGCGATTGGAGACGTTGCGGGCCCGCCGATGCTCGCCCACAAGGGGCAGCGCGAAGGAGTCGTGTTCGCGGAATTCCTTGCGGGTCAGCAGCACGTTCACAAGGTGAACTACGGCAACATTCCCAGCGCGACCTACTGCCATCCCGAGGTTGCATCGATTGGGATGACCGAGGCGCAGGTAAAGGAAAAGAAAATCGATTACAAAGTCGGCAAATTTCCTTTTTCCGCGAACGGACGCGCTCGTACTTCCGGTGAGACCGAAGGATTCGTCAAGATCATCCGCGATGCCAAATACGGGGAGATCCTTGGCGCGCACATCATCGGCGCGCACGCCACCGAGATGATCCATGAGCTCGCTGTGGCGCGCGAGAACGAGTTCACCGTCGAGGAGGTCGACCTGGCGATTCACGCTCATCCGACCATGTCGGAAGCGGTTGCCCAGGCAGCTCTCGATTCCATGGGCAAGGTTCTCGACGCGTGAAGCTGGTGACGCACCGTGGCTGAGCGTGAGCTATGGACTGTCCCACTGGGGCGCGTCGACTACGGCGAGGCCCTCGAGCTCCAGCGGAACATCGCGCGCGACCGGATTTCCGGCGCGATCCCTCAGGACGTGTTGCTATTACTTGAGCATCCGCCTGTTGTCACAATGGGTCGGGCATCAAAGGAGAAGCACCTTGTCGCGTCTCCTGAATTTCTGAGCAGCAAAGGTGTCGAGTTGTTCGAGGTCGAGCGCGGCGGCGACGTCACCTTCCACGGACCCGGTCAGCTGGTCGGATACCCAATCATCGATCTCAAACGCCACCGGCAGGATTTGCACTGGTACCTCAGAAAGATCGAGGAGGCGCTGATCAATACTCTCGCCGACTACGGAATTGCCGGCGAGCGTAATACGGCTTATACCGGTGTGTGGACTCGTGGAAAGAAAATCGCCTCGATCGGCGTGCACGCGCGCGACTGGGTGACATGGCACGGCTTCGCCCTCAACGTCACCACCGATCTCTCGTATTTCGACCTCATCGTTCCGTGTGGGATCGACGGAGTGGTCATGACGTCGATTGCCCACGAGTCGGGTTCTGACGAAATCTCGGCGCAGGATGTCAGAGATCGCATCAGCGCCAAGTTCGCCGAGGCGTTCGACCTCACTGCCGTCGTAACCTCGCGCTCGACGCTGCTCGAGACGGTCGCGTGAGCGAGACTCTGAAGGTCTATCCCGCCCGGCCACGCGGTGAAGCTTCGGTGAATGTTCGCGACTTCGCCGCGGAGCTCAACCCGCAGCAGGCCGCCGCTGCAACACACGGTGATGGTCCGCTGCTCATCATCGCCGGCGCGGGGACGGGGAAGACGCGCACTCTCGTCTATCGCGTCGCGCATCTTCTCGACCGGGGCGTCGCCGCCGAGCGAATTCTTCTGCTGACATTCACCAGGCGAGCCGCGCAGGAGATGCTGTCCCGCGCGGAGCGACTGGTAGGCGGCAACAGCAAGCGGGTTCACGGCGGGACCTTTCATGCAACAGCGCATCGCCTGCTCCGGCGATATGGACCAGCCGCGGGTCTGCTCAAGGATTTCACCATCATGGATCAGGGTGATTCCGCCGATCTGATGCAGCTTTCGCGCGCTCAACTCGGATACGCCGCCAAGTCGAAGCGCTTCCCCAAGAAGGAAACGCTTCAGTACGTCTACTCACGGCACATCAACACCGAAATCCCGGTCGACGACATCGTCCGGGATTCGTACCCGCAATTCGTCGACTACCTCGAGGATTTCACCAAGATCTACGGCGATTACACCCGCCGCAAACAGGAACGCAATCTCGTCGACTACGACGATCTGCTCCTTTTCTGGGCGCTTCTGCTCGAGGCATCGCCGGAGCTTGGCGCAAAGATCTCTGGCCTGTACGATCACATCCTCGTCGACGAGTACCAGGACACCAACGTCCTCCAGGCGCGGATTCTTCGGGGTATGTGCGTCGCCCACAAGAACATCAGCGTCGTCGGCGATGATGCGCAGAGCATCTATTCTTTTCGCGGCGCAAACTTCCGGAACATCCTCGATTTTCCGAAGCAGTTCCCCGGCGCGACCGTTGTCGCCCTCGAGCAGAACTACCGGTCCACCCAGCCGATCCTCGGCGTCACCAATACGGTGATCTCGCGGGCTCCAGAGCGTTTCACGAAGAATCTGTGGACCGAGCGAACCGGCGGTGAGATGCCGTGGCTGGTTTCCGCACGCGACGAGCAGCAACAGACCCAGTTCGTCGTCGATCGCATTCTGGAGCTGCACGAGGAAGGAACTCCGCTCGCCGAGATGGCAGTGCTTTTCCGTGCGGGTTACATGTCCGCTGATCTCGAGATCGAGCTCACCAACCGCAAGATCCCGTTCGAGAAATGGGGCGGCCTGAAATTCCTCGAGGCCGCGCATGTGAAGGACGTACTGGCCTTCCTTCGCATCCTCGAGAACCCGCGCGACGAAGTCAGCTGGTACCGTCTGCTTCTCTTGTTGCCAGGCATCGGCGATGCCACTGCCAGAGCGGCGATCGATTCGATGGTTGCGGCCGCGTGGGAATCGACC
>JBJMOT010000058.1:0-26424 GCA_045803585.1 Gemmatimonadaceae bacterium | reverse complement strand
TCTTCATCGCTGGCGGATAAACGCCGGCGAGAAAGAAGCCTGTGAGAAACCGGCACACCAGCGCACCCGGGTAGCCGGGGGAGGCCAGGATGGCTGCGTTGGCAATCGAACCAAGCAACGCCGAAACGCTAAAAAGCCGGCCTGCCGGCACCAGGTCGGCGAGGTTCAGCAGGGCCGCCATTGCCGTCCCGCAGACGAAGCCCAGCTGGACGATGGTGGTGAGCCAGCCAGCCTGGGCGGTCGTCAGACCCCAGATCGAGCGCAGCTGCGGGGTCACGGCGCTGGCGGAGAACCACAGCGACATCCCCAATAACTCGGAAAAAGCGAGTAACGTCAGCACCCGCCAACGCGTCGAGTATAAGTCAGCCGACATCGTAAAAAATTAGCCTCGGCCGCCCGTGCACGCTCAATGACAAATCCGCCTCAAACAGCACCACCGGCAGCGCCCGCTGCCCCGTCCGGCGCTGCCTCCGGTTCCAAGCCGGCGGTGGCAACGCTGTCGCGCGAGCTCGCGGATTTTCTGGTCGAGTTGTCGATCACGCTGAACAAGCACGCCATTTATCCCACCAGCCATCCGTTGCTCGACGTCGCTGTCGATGGCGTAGCCAATCGGATCGGCAGTCTTTTCGTTGGTGACCGCGACTCACTTTCCATTGGCGTCGCGCGGCGGCAGCTGATTATCGAGGGCGTCGCTACCGATCCGCTCAACCCCGTGCTGAAGGAGCTCGCCCAACGTCTGCACGACCACCACATCGGTGCCGTTAAGTTCGTGCGCGGGATCACCCGGGACGAGCTCGGATCCGCGCTGGCCGCCCTCGCAGTCGATCCTTTGAGATCCACCACTCCCATCGGCCACGACACCGAGCGCATAGGCGAGCTCTGGGAGCATGTTCGGTTTTTCCCACTGACCTACGACCGCCTCCAGCTTATCGAGGAGGATCCCGCCGAGAAGCCGAGCGCGGACCAGATGAAAGCTGGTCGCGCCACCCAGCTGTGGATCGGTCTGGCGCGCGCCGCTCTCGTGTCGGATACGTCGGAACCGGGCAAACGCGACGAAGCGGCTGACAATGCCGCGCTCGAGCCCGCAGCCGTCGCCCGCGCAATCGACGAGCACCAGCGCGAGGAGGCCTACGACCAGGTCATCGTCGGCTACTTGCTGCAGATCGGAGAGGAGCTCAAGACCGCCGAAGGCCCGGAAGCAGCGGGACTCCAGCGACGTGTGTCGCGGCTGGTCGGCTCGCTCAAGACATCCACTCTCGAGCGGCTGCTGGAAATGGGTGGCGACAAGACCCAGCGTCGGCGGTTCCTCCTCGACGCCTCTCAGGGCATCACCGTCGAAGCTGTGATCGACCTGGTGAAAGCAGCATCCGCGGCGGAAGGACAAACGGTGTCGCATTCGATGCTGCGCATGCTCTCGAAGCTCGCGCACCACCCGTCATCAGGAGATGCACCGCGCGCTCGAACGGATCCGACCATTCGCGACGTGATGCGCCGCCTGGTGGACGACTGGTCGCTCGACGACCCGAACCCGGAAGCGTACCGCCAGGCGCTCCAGTCCATGTCGAGCGGGCGCGGGAGCACCAAGACAGCATCGAACAGTGCCGTGCCCACCGACTGTGAGCCGGAGCGGATGGTTCAAATCGCAATCGAAGTTGGTGCAATGGGCCCTCAAGTCCGCGCGGCGATGGTCGACCTCTTTCAGAGCGGCCGGGCGGAGATGCTGCTCGATCTTGTGGAGCGAGCGCCAAACCCGCAGGCCGTTGCGCCCGTGTGGGATTTTTTGATGGAGGAAAAAACTCTCGACGCCCTGCTCAAACAGCCCCGTCTCGACATCCCTCTCATCACGCGTTTCGTCAAACGAATCGGGCCGACAGCCGTTTCGCCACTTCTAACGGCGGCGGTTTCATTCGACGATGCGAAAGCAAGGTCACAGTTCTACGACCTGTTGATTTCGCTCGGCGACGATATAGGCGGTGCGATAGCAGAGCGTATCGCAACCACGCCGCCGATAGTGCAAAGAGAGCTGCTCGTGCTACTTGGCAAACTTTCCGCGCTACCCTCCGGATTTTCTGCAAGACCCTTCCTCGACAACGAAGAGCCACTCGTGCGTCGCGAAGCTGTTCGATTGCTGCTGCGCAACCCAGCCGACCGCGACGAGACGATTATGAGCGCGCTCTCGGACGGGGACGACCGCGTGGTCTTCGCCGGTCTGACCGTCGCCCAGGAGCGCTGCCCCGCAGCCGGCATCGAATTGATCAGACAGAGAGTGGATCGCGGCGAGCTGGATTCGCAGCTCCGCACGATGGGCATACGAATCGTTGCGCAGCAACACAACGCCAGTACGCTGGCATGGTTCCTCGGCTTCATTCTGACGGAGGCTCATTGGCCGCGCCGGCCGAAGCTCAGAGCATCGACTCCAGAAATGCTCGCAGCTCTGAGCATGATCGCCAGCAACTGGCGCACTGACCCCGCCGCGGAAACGGCACTCAAGCTCGCCGAACAGAGCCGCGATCCGGAAGTCCGGGCCAAAGTCACTCGTGGGCGCTCGGACACGCCCAGGGATATGAAGGCATGAGCGACCCGATTCGATTCCTGGTCTCGTTCGGTCAGGCCGTCTCGACGATGGCGCTGTACAATGACGGACATCCCGCCCGCGAACGGGCGGTCGATCGCTCGTACCAGTGTCTGCGCGATCTGCAGAAGGCCGACCCGCACCCCCGCTTCTCGTTCCTCGGCGAGGAGACCATTTATCAGGATACTTCGCTCCGTGAGATCGGAGACTGGGAATGGGCGAACCGGCTCGCGCAGGCCGGAATTCAGCGGATGGAATTCGACGCCGACGTCAGTCGACAGCAGTACGAGGAATTCCTCGAAGAGATGATGGCGCGCATCACGCTGTCGTTCATCGATTCGGCGGAAGCCAGGACCAATCGCCCGACTGGAATTAAGGTCGGCGCACTGGGAATCCGTGGAGAGAACAAGCAACTGCAGGACGCGTTCGAGGCGCCGGCGCCGGTGGCAACGATCTCCTACTCGCTCGGCGAGGAAGCCGAGTCGATCCAGTCCATGCATCGCGAAGTGCTGGAGCGTGGGAGGCTTCCGCTAGCCGAGGCTGAAGCCGTGGTACGTTCGCTGTCGATGGCCATGCACGGCGATCAGGAGATGATCCTGCCGCTGCTCCAGCTGCGAGAGTTCGATGAGTACACCACCACTCACTCGCTGAACGTGTCGGTGCTGGTGATGGCGTTAGCGGAGCATCTCGAGCTGGCGCAGCAGGACGTTCGCACCTTCGGCATCGCGGGCCTGCTGCATGACCTCGGCAAAGTCACCATTCCTACGGACATTCTCAACAAACCTGGCAAACTGACTGATGAAGAGCGTCAGGTGATGCAGAATCATCCGGTGGAAGGAGCAAAGCTGATTATCGAGAGCGGGCGCCGGCTGGATCTCGCCGCAGCTGTGGCGCACGAGCATCACATCATGATCAACGGTCACGGCTACCCGACCCGCCACTACCACCGTCCCTGCCACAAGGCGAGCAACCTCGTCCACGTTTGCGATGTCTACGACGCGCTGCGCACAAAACGCCCCTACCGCGAGTCGTGGGAAACTGAGCGCGTGCTCGGCTACATCGAGGAGCGTGCGGGCACGGAGTTCGAGCCGGAAATCGCCCGCTCGTTCGTGCAAATGATCCGAAAAGTCGAGGGCGGGATACAGCTCTCGTCGCTCCCCTCGACCAACGGCGTGCACCCCGCGACGCCTGGTGCCGCTACAGACACCGCCGCAGCAACCGCGCCGACGTCGACCGCTCACGCCATGCCGCAAGCGAAGCCGGACAAAGACACCTAGGGAAGTTACCTTAGGAAGAATGCGTCGGTACCGACGCATTTTCCGTTGCTCGCTCCGTTCAGTGCTCGTCTTCCAAACGAGGGCACAAGGCTATCAATCAGCGGAGGTAACAGCAACATGTCAGCAAACAGGAAGGGCTTTACACTTATCGAGCTTCTGATCGTGGTCGTGATTATCGGCATTCTGGCCGCGATCGCGATTCCGAAATTTGCAAATACGAAGGAGAAGGCGTACGTCGCCGCGATGAAGTCGGATCTGCGCAACCTCGCCACGTACGAAGAGCAATACGCCGCCGACAACCAGGGTGCCTACTTTGGCGGCACTGCCACGTCGACGTCTGCGGTAGAAGGGTTCACGCCATCGCAAAACGTGACTATCACTGCGACTGCCGACCCCGGACCGCCGTCCTCGTGGACCGCCACCGCGACGCACTCACAGACCGCGAAAACCTGCGACAATGGAGTCACATCCCCGGGTATCATCACCTGCACCTGATCGTACGATGAGCGTTGGATGAAAGGGGGCCGTCCGAGGACGCCCCTTTTTCATTTTGATGCCCGCGAAGAGTCCTTTCGACCCGCCGGTTTGTCGAAGAGCATGGTCGCCGGGACATCGCCGAGTCCGGAGGCCTCGAGCCATTTCTCCAAACCGGTCGCGAGCCCTCGTCTCACGGACGGACGGAGCGTTCCGAACCCTTCGATCAGATCCTCCTGAATCGCGCGCGGAGATTTCTTCAGCAGCGATCCGCCCTGGCGTGTGAGACGCAAGAGCGCACGACGCCCGTCTGACGCATCGGTGGTGCGGGCCACCAGGCCCTTGGCGATCAGCTGACTGACAACTTCGGAAACGGTGCTGTGAGTAGTCATCGTTCGGGCGGCGAGATCCTTCACGGATTGGTCAGCAAGCTGGGAAAGCTCGCTAAGCACGAATAGCTGGGCGGCGCTCACCCTCAACTCCCGCTCCGCCGATTCTGCCGACGAACGAAGGCCACGTACCATCCGCCGCAGCGCATTGATCGCGCGGGACACATCAGGCGGGGGTTCAACTCTCATCTTTGCCACCAGACAAGTTTCGGTATCGCACAATTCATATGGTAGTGCCCACCAACGCCACCGCCGCGGCTGTGGCGTCGCTCACCGGGACGCAGAAGTTATCCGCCGACGCGTTTGTAAGAAATAGAGCCATAGGCTTGACCCCCCAATTGCCGCCTGTACTATTGAGGCAGTAGCGGGCCTGCTACCTCTTCGTGTAGTTGCGAAGGTTGGGACCAGCCGCGTGCGCTGCGCGTTCCGCCAGTTCTATTGGTGATCTCGCATCGTGAGTGGCAAGGGCGAGGTATTCTCGCCGCCCGCTGGCATGTTGTCCTACGAGCAAGCGGGGGGGCCGCTCCAATGTCGCCACACAGCGATAGCTTCGCGTATTTCCATACGCGCTCTCCTCGCACACGCCCGGATTCTCCTACATCGCCTTATGCGGCGCGCCATGGCGCAGCCGTTATCGGGCGCTCCGGCACTTTGCCGCGGCGCGTTTTTGTGAGCCTTCGGGCTGAACGGAGGGGAATATGACAGATCGACTCGTTAGGAACATTCTTCGTCTCGTGCTATCGGTCGGGGCCATGCTGCTATGCATGGCAAGTCCGGGCCGGGCGCAGGATGCGGGGACAATCGCCGGCGTTGTAGTCGACGCAGGCTCTCGAGTGCCGGTTCCATCGGCGCAGGTGCAGATCGTCGGCACCACGCGGGGGGTAGTGACCGGCGAGGATGGACGCTTCCGGATCTCCGGGGTGCGACCGGGGACGTACCAGGTGCGCGTGCTCCGACTCGGCTATCAGGCGTCGGCACAGACGGTGACCGTTTCGTCCGGTGCGACAGCGGACGTCACTTTCTCGCTGGCGCAGGCAGCGGTGAGTCTCGAACAGGTCGTCACGACGGCGACTGGAGAAGCCGAGCGCAAACGCGAGATCGGGTCCGCAGTAGCGACCTTGCAACCCGCAGAGGCGCAGATCACGGCGGCACAGAACGTCAGCCAACTTCTGACTGGAAAGGTTGCCGGCGTAGACGTGCAGCAGGCGAGCGGAACCGTCGGCGGCGGATCACGCGTCCGCATCCGAGGCGCGACATCGGTGTCGTTGACCAACGAGCCACTGATCGTCGTCGACGGAATTCGGTTTGGTAACCCGGTCGCACAGAGCAACACCACCGGGTCGACGACCATCGGCGTTGGTGGCCAGGTTCCTTCGCGCTTCAACGACATCAACCCCGAGGATATCGAGACCATCGAGGTTCTGAAGGGACCGGCAGCCGCCGCCCAATATGGTACGGCCGCTGCCAACGGCGTCATTCAGGTGACGACCAAACGTGGAAGATCAGGGAAACCGCGGTGGACAACGTTCGCCGAAGGCGGAACGATCAAGGATGTGACGAGCTATCCGGCGAACTACCTCCGCACAACGGCGACCAGTACAGCCACCACGGCGCCATTCACCGGAACTCGCTGCACGCTCGATAGCCAGACTCGCGGGCTGTGCACACAGGCACCGGATTCGAACTTCGTCTTCAACCCACTCGTCAGCCATAGCCCATTCATCAATGGCAAGCGCGGTGCGTACGGCGCCAGCGTCACGGGCGGCAGCGACCAGGTGAACTACTATGTGTCGGGTAATTTCGACAAGCAGCAGGGAGTTTTCACTTCGAGCCTCGATCAGCGGGCTTCGGGACGCGCGAACGTATCAGCGCAGCTGCGCGACAACTGGAATCTTCAGATCGGGAGCAGCTATCTGAGCGATCACCTGCGTCTCCCCCAGAACGACAACAACACGCTGGGCATCGTCTCGGCAGGACTGCTTGGAGCCGCGCGGGACAACCCCGTCACCCTCGGCTACCTGAGCGGTGCAACTCCGGAACAGATCTACAACATCAACACCCGGCAGGACCTCAACAGATTTGAGAGCACAGTCAACACCGCGTATCAGCCGCTCAACTGGCTGACAGCGACGGTGGTGGCAGGACTCGACTATCTGAATCGCTGGGACAACGAGCTCGTGCCGCCCAACAAGGTCGCCTTCGGCTCGCTTCCGGATGGCCAGCGCACGTCGAACCCGTATTCGATCTACAACTACACCGCCAACGGGACGTTGTCGGCAAGCTTCACCCCCTTTGCCGGAATCAAATCGACAACGAAGGTGAGCAGCCTGTTCAACAAGGAACTGGTCAGAGGAACCCTCGCCTTCGGCGCCAAGCTGCTGGGTGGCACGGAGTCGCTGGCCGGCGCCAGCGCGCGCTTCTCCGTCAATGAAGTGAACACCGACAACAAGACCATTAGCCGCCTGATCCGTGAAGATCTTGCGTGGCGTGATCGGGTGTTCGTCAGTGGTGCATTGCGCAACGACAAGAACAGTGCATTCGGTCAGGACTTCGGCAGCATCAATTATCCGTCCATAACTGCGTCGTGGGTCGTCAACGAAGAGGACTTCTTTCCAAAGCAGCCCTACTTCAGCTCGTTGCGGCTGAGAGCGGCGAATGGCAAATCCGGACAGAAGCCGAACTTCCGCGACGCGATCACGTTCTTCAACGCTCAGACCGTAACCGTGGCCGGAGTCGACGTCCCCGGAATCACCGTGGGTGGCACGGGCAACCCGAATCTCCGTCCGGAGAAGTCCAAGGAGACAGAGCTCGGGTTTGACGCGGGCTTCTTCGATGAACGGATTGGTCTCGAAGTGACGCACTACAACAAGCGCACCGATGATCTTCTGATCGCGGTTCCACTCCCACCATCTCTCGGCCTGACAACGACGCAGTTCCAGAACCTTGGCGCTGCGAGCAACATAGGTTGGGAGTATCTGCTGAACGCGCGCGTTGTCGACATGCAGCGCGTCGGGTTCGACTTTTCGATCACCAGCTCGACCAACAACAACAAGCTGCTGACACTCGGCTTCCTGCCGACGGGCGATCCAGTCCCGCCGATCGTGGTGAACACCCAGCAGCAGCATCGCGCGGGCGTTCCTCTGGGATCGTATTTTCAGAGGAGTTACACGTTCAAAGACACGAATGGTGATGGTATCATCGCCCGCAGCGAGATCACGCTGAGCGACACGTCGGTTTACCTCGGCAATCCATTGCCGACACATCAGTTCGGATTCACGCCGACTCTGACGCTCAACAAGATGTTCACGATCTCGGCATTCTTCGATCACAAGGGCGGATACAAGCTCTTCGACAACACTCGTCGTTTCCGGTGCACCTTCTTCAACTGCCCCGAAGCGTACGACAAGACGCAGCCACTGGCGGATCAGGCGGCGGCGGTCGCCGCGTCGGCGCTTGGCACGGACGCCGGCTATATCGAAGACGCCACCTTCACCAAGCTTCGCGAGCTGACCTTCACGGTGCAGTCACCGGAAGCGTTGACCCGAGCGGTCGGCCACGCGATGTCTTTCAGCATTACGGGCAGAAACCTCAAGACCTGGACGGACTACAAGGGCTTCGATCCGGAGATCAATTCCACTCCGGGCGCCAACTTCAGCACGTCTGATTTCCTGACGCTGCCGCCGACGCGCAACTGGACAGCTCGATTCACGATCAACTTCTGAGCCCACATCAACCATTGAGATGAATCAAATGCGATATAAAAACTCATTGCGCGACCGGTGGCTCACACCGGCGCGCCTGGCGACCGCGGCGGGATTTGCCGTGCTTGTCGCCTGCAATTCCGACAAGCTTCTCAAGGTAGAAGATCCCGATGTGGCGCGCCCGGAGGCGCTGCAAGGCGTTAGCGCGTTGCCGGCGCAACGCGCGGGCGCGGTAGGAAACTTTGGCGTGGCGCTCAACGGCGGCGCGGCCGATGTCGAACAGGTGCACCTCGCCGCGTCGCTAAGCGACGAATTCATCAATACGGAGACCTTCCCCACCCGCATTGAAATCGATCAAAGAGCCATGACGTTGCCGAACACCAGCCTCATCAACACGTTCTTCGATCTAACACGCGCTCGCTCGTTCGCTGACCTTGCAGTGGATAACTATCGCCTCAGCGCGACGAAGGCGGCGGATAGCGTCGGCTTTCCGGAAGTTCTGTCGCTGAGTGGAATGTCGTACATAATGTTCGCCGAGAACTATTGCGGCGCCGTTCCGATCAGCAAAGCCAATCCTGATGGCTCGTTCACGTTCGGTGCAGCCGAGTCGACTACTACGCTTCTGGATAGCGCGGTTTCGAAATTCAACCAGGCACTGGCGGTTCCGCAAACCACGGTGCTCACGACCTCTCTCAAGCAGCTCGCTCAGATTGGTAAAGGCCGCGCACTGCTCGATCAGGGCAAGTATGCAGAGGCCGCCGCTGCAGTCGCAGGTGTGGCGACGCTGTTTCAGTACAACTACATCCATTCGGAAACGACAGGTCGCCAGAACAACGGCACATGGTCGTTGACGGTGAGCGTCGCTCGGTATGGCGAGGCTGACGTCAAGGGTGGAGTGGGCCTGCCGTACCAATCCGACGGAAACGTCAAAAAGACGGGCGGTGGATTTGATCCTCGCGTGGCCGATAGCGTGGCCAACAGATCCGGACAGGGCAACAAGGGCTTTGATGGTACCACAGTGCAGTGGGTGCAGATGAAATATCCAGTGCGCTCCAGCCCGATCACAGTCGCGGATGGTGTCGAAGCTCGCCTGATCGAGGCGGAAGCGGCACTGAACGCGGGCGATGCTGTTGGCGCGCTCACTACACTGAACGCGCTTCGCAGCAACGCGGCGTTGCTGGCGCTACGCGGATACGCGGCGAATTCCCTGCCGCCGCTCACCTTGCAGGTTACGCCCGCCGCCCAGCAGGATCAGCTTTTCAAGGAAAGAGCGTACTGGATGTATCTGACCTCGCATCGACTGGGCGACATGCGCCGTCTGGTCAGGCAATACAGCAGGCCTGTAAATACCGTTTTCGCGAACGGTCCCTACTTCAAGGGGGGCACTTTCGGAACGGATGTCAACGTTCCGGTTCCGTTCCAGGAACAGAATAACCCGCAGTACGATCCAAGCCTGTGCAAGCAGGACGTACCGTAACGCTCTGAAGCCGCATGAAGAAAAAGCTCCGTCGACGATCGGTCGGCGGAGCTTTTTTCGCGGATGAAGTCGCGGCTCAGGACGACGAGGCTTCCTTGGTGTGAATGTAGATCACGCCCGCGACTGCATTGGTTCCCTGCTGCGAAGTACCGTTGATTCCACTTTGGAGCTCGATGCTCTCGACGGAGTCGGTAGGCATGTCGCGCAGAGCAGCTACGTCGCCCAGTCGCGCGCCGTCGATCACGATCATCGGGCTGTCAGAACCCGCGAGCGCTATGGTGCTGGCGCCGCGCTTGGTGGTGATGAATTTCGGGCGCCCGTAACGATCTTCCGCGTAGTTGTACATGCGCGCGCGTTTCCGGAGCAGATCCCAGACATTCGTGCAGGACGACTTGGCAATTTCCTGCTCGGTAATGATGTCTGTATGACCGGCGCCTTCGGGAGCATGATAGCCGGAAGTGGCGCAGTCGGTGAGACAGGCTGCGATGAAAAGTCCGGCGAGGGGAGCTAGTCTGGAGTGACGCATTCCACCTCCGGGAAGCAGCCACTTATTGCGGCAAGCTAGCCGCCAATACAACCCAACGCCAGCAGATTTTTGGTGAAGGGAGTGACCGGAGTGGGGATCGAACCCACGACCTGAAGATTAAAAGTCTCCTGCTCTACCAACTGAGCTATCCGGTCTGAAGCTCCTGCAAGATAAACGCGTTGTTAAACCACGTCAGGCGGCGTGTACAACTTCCCCGTAACACTCCGCATCGACGTCACATATGTGCGTTGGGTGCCCGTCAGAGCGGATCAACTCAATTGTCTGACTGCGCACGTGTCTCTAGGCAGGAAATGATCGTCTTCAGAGTACCCCGAATTGTGGGCGCGAAGATGCCATTCACCTTTTCAAAGGTCAACGCGGTGTTTCGCGCTGTGAGGATGTCCAGGCAGCGCGAGATCGAGGCTGCTCATATGGCTGCGCTCGAGGAGAGCAATCACGTCCTCAAGAGCCAGGCCGAGCAGCTCGAACACCAGACCAACGAAGCGCGAGAGCTCGCACACGAGTTGGCCCTCACCAACGAGGAGCTGCGCGCGGTCATCAGCGAAGCCCGAAAGGCATGGGCTGCCGCCGATGCTGCCAATCGCTCCAAGGCGGAGTTTCTGGCCGTGATGAGTCACGAGCTGCGGACTCCGCTGAATTCCATTGGCGGTTATGTGGATCTCCTCGAGATGGAGCTCCGCGGTCCGCTCACGGACGCCCAGCGGGCAGATCTGGCGCGAATCAAGCGCAGCCAGGAGCACCTGCTTGGCATCATCAACGACATCCTCAACTTCACGCGGCTCGAAGCCACCGAAGTGAAATTCGAGATCATCGATGTTCCTCTTCGCGCGCTGGTGGGAGACCTCGACGCCATGGTCAGCTCGCTTGCACGAGCGAAATCTCTACTCTACGAATCCGAATCCCCGTCGAGCAGGCTCTTCACACGGACCGATCCTGACAAGCTCCGTCAGATCATGATCAACCTGCTCTCCAACGCGGTGAAATTCACTCCGGAGGGAGGTCGCATCCGGGTCTACGCGACGAGCACGGAGCGATCTGTCTCGATTCATGTCGAGGACACGGGGCCGGGGATCCCCGCGGACAAACGCGAAGCGGTCTTCGAGCCGTTCGTCCAGCTGGACCGCGGGCTCACCCGCACGAACGACGGCACCGGACTCGGCTTGGCAATCAGTCGGGGCCTGGCGAGGGGAATGGGTGCCGACATTACGGTGGAGAGCGAGGTAGGGGTTGGATCGATATTCACCCTCACCCTCCCCCGAGCACCCGCGCGCCGGGCCGAGGACGCGCCTCGCAGAGAAGCCCAACTTCGTTCTACGCCCCGAAGCAACCCCGTGGTCTGATCTTCGCATTTCCTCATCCTGACCAGTTGGAGTGAGGTTGAGGAGATGGCAGTCGCGGTTGCACCAGCAAAAAAAAGCAAAGGACCACTCAAGTGCCGGCGGAAATTTCTCCGGTTCTTTCCCAAAGGATTCGACGATCCCAAGTATTACGACTGGGAGCGCGGCTACAAATGGGAAGCGCATCTGCGCTGGAACGAGATTCTCAGCAAGCAGATTCACACCGCTCTGATCGCAGAGGGCAACTTCGCGGATGTCGCGCGCCGGGCGGTCACCATCGAATCGCGAACCAACCTGCTGTTCTCGTTCGAGAAAATGGCGTTGCGAGACGCGGTGAAATCCACCGCGGGGGCGAGAACCTTCGCCGAAGGGCTGTACGAGTTTCTCTACGCCCGTGGCAGCGACCGGAGCAAATTCGAACAATGGTGTGAAACCGTAGCCTCGCTGCCCCGGCGTCAGACCCGCGTACTCACCTGGCCTTTGCTGACGGTGTTCGGCTTCATCGCCCAGCCGAAGGATCATTTCTTTTTGAAGCCGATGGTCACCCGGACGGCGGCGCGCGAATACGGGTTCGAGTTTGACTACCGGTCGCGGCCAAACTGGGGTACGTATGCGAATCTTCTGGAATTTGCCGCGATAGTCGAGGAAGATCTCCGCGATCTGCGTCCGAAGGACATGATCGACATTCAATCCTTTCTCTGGGTTCAGGGCTCGGACGAATACGAGGAGTAGCCGGTCTTGCGGCGCGACGGGGGCGGTGGGATAATCGCTGTCCCCCGAACTTTTCCCCGTAATGCATGCATTTCTAAAAGCAGCGTTAGTGGCCGGCGTCTATGCCTGCGCATCGGCACCGTCCAAAACTCCCGGCGAGTCTCCCAAGCCGGCCTCCGCAACACAAGCTTCATCCATCGAGGCCAAGACTGCGGGAATGGAGCGCCGAGACGGCTTCATTCCATTCTATCTGGATTCGAAGCAGGGCAAGATTTTCCTGGAGATCCCGCGCGACTCTACGCGTCTCCTCGTGTTCGTCAGTCTCGCCACCGGACTCGGCTCCAATCCCATCGGACTCGATCGCGGCGCAAGCGGTGACTCATACATTGCGCGTTTCGACAGGAATGCCGACAAGGTGCTCGTGGTTTTCGAGAACTGGAGCTATCGCACGTCGGCGGTCGACAATCCCGCCCACGCGCGCACGGTCCTCGAAGCGTTTCCGCCGAGCACGCCGGCAGCGCTTCCCATTCTCGCACAGGACGGCCAGCGGATCGTCGTCGACGCGACCGATTTCTTCATGCGTGACTGGAACGACGTCGTCGGAACGCTCACGTCCGCGAATGAGGGCAACTATTCCGTAGCGCGCGAACGCTCCAGCATTTACCGGCCGTATACCAAATCGTTTCCGCGAAACACCGAGGTCGACGTCGCGCTGACTTTCGCAGCCTCGGGACGTCCGGGCCAAACGGTTGCGTCCATAGTTCCCGACGGACGGTCCTTCACTCTCAGGCAGCACATCTCGCTGCTGCCCTTGCCGGATGCGGGCTATCGACCGCGCACACTCGATCCGCGTGTCGGTTTCTTCGGCATCACCTTCAAGGACTACGCGCAGCCGATCCAGGAGCCGCTCGAACAGCGTTGGATCGCGCGCCATCGACTGGAGCGGGTAAATCCCAACGATCCCAACAGTCCGATCAAGAACCCGCTCGTTTACTACATCGATCGCGGTATTCCGGAGCCCATTCGCACGGCAACCAAACAAGGAGTCAGCTGGTGGACGGAGGCGTTCGACCAAGCCGGGCTCAAAGGCGCATTCAGAGTGGAGGATCTGCCCGAGGGTGTCGACCCAATGGACGCCCGTTACAACGTGGTCCAGTGGGAGAACCGCAACGAGCGGGGCTGGTCCATCGGCGGATCGCTGGGCGATCCACGAACAGGCGAGATCATCAAGGCGATGGCACGCCTCGACTCTCATCGCGCGCGTACCGATTACAACATCTACGCTGGACTTTTCGGAGCCGACGCGGCAGCCGCGGATACCGCCTTCGTCCTGGCGCGTGTTCGTCAGGTGAGCGCCCACGAAGTCGGACACACCCTGGGCCTGGCGCACAATTACATCGCGTCGACGTATGAAAGAGGATCGGTGATGGACTATCCACCGCCGCGCGTTACAATCAACGCCCGCGGCGACATAGATGTATCGAGCGCCTACGCCGTCGGCCCGGGGGCCTACGACGTGTTCGCGATTCGTTGGGGCTACGGCATCTTTCCGCCCGAATCCGAGGCCGACTCGCTGCGCGCGATCGTCGAAGACGGATTGAAAAAAGGGTTTCTATTTCTCTCCGATGCGGACGCACGACCCGATTTCGCCTCTGACCCGCGAACGAATCTCTGGGACGACGCCGCTACTCCAATGGAGTTTCTCCGCAATGAGATGGCCGCGCGTCGATTGGCGATCTCCCGGTTCGGTGAGCGCAACATTCGGATCGGAGAGCCGATCGCGCTGCTTCAGGAGAGATTCGTTCCGCTTTACCTGATGCACCGCTTTGCGCTCAACTCCCTCACCAAAACCATCGGCGGCATGGAGTACTCGAACGCCGTGAGGGGCGATCACCTGCAGGCCACCCGCCCGATCGACGGCGCTACTCAGCGCAAAGCGCTGTCAGCTTTGATCGAGGCAATGCAACCGCGCGAGCTGGCGATCCCCGACACCGTGCTCACTTTGCTCGGGCCACGGCCGTTCTCGTATCAGCCGTACGTCGAGCTCTTTGGTACCCGCACCCGTCCGGCCTTCGACGAGCTCGGAGCAGCGCGCACCCTCGCGCAGATGATCGTCGACGGAATTCTTCAACGCGAACGCGCGGCGCGGGTGGTCGGCTTTGAGAGCCGCGAGACTACTCCTCTCACCCTAGGCGAAATCATCGACGATCTTACCGCGGATTGGACGGCAAAGAATGCCGGCAGCTCAAAGCTCGAAGCATTGCGGCGCGTCAGCCAGCGAGCGGTTGTAGATCGCCTGCTGCTTCTCGCCGCCGACAAGGAGGCCGCCCCGGAAGTCAGGTCTATCGCCGATCTCAAGCTTGCGGCATTACGGGCGAGGGCTCGAACGCTGGCGCCTTCAGGGGAAGAAGCGCGTCGCGCGCATTGGACGAGCATCGCCGGGGACATAAACCGGTGGATCGAACGCCAGGAGCTGCCCGCTCCGACGCCTGCGCTTCGGGCACCGCCGGGCGATCCTTTCGGCTCCGACTGGTAGACATTTGTACCTCTGAGCAGAAGTCCGGCGGTCTGCCGTAAACCAGTGTCGCGGCACGGCTTCTGGTCGTCAAATAGGACCAGTTCCCCTCAGCTCCAGGCTCTTGGCAAACGAACAGGCACTATCGAGTCCCGAAAGACTCGCCGCACTCCACCGCACCGGACTTCTCGGCTCCCCAGCCGAAGATCGGCTCGACGGCTTCACCCGCCTGGCAGCGCAGATTCTGGGAGTATCGACGGTTGTCATATCCCTCGTAGAAGAGCATTCCCAGTACTTCAAGAGCGCTTGCGGGAGCAATGCACCGTCCGCGGGGTGGTACCCACTCGAGGCCTGTTATTGCCAGGATGTGATCGGAACTGGAAAGCCGATCGTACTCGCCGATGCGTGGAACGAGCCGGAATTCTCCGGCCGCGGCTCGAAGATACGCGCATATGCAGGAATTCCGCTCGTCACTTCCGCGGGTCAGATCCTCGGAGCGTTCTGCGCCCTCGATGAGAGACCGCGCGATTGGACCAGTCGCGATATCGATGTTCTGACAGCACTTGCGTCAGCGGTGATGTCCGAAGTGCAGCGTCGAATTGCCGAGCGGGCCGCGCAGGACACGCAACTGCGGCTGATTGCCGAACGGACGATGGCGCATGCCGTCCAGCAGCAGATGCCGGTCGGCGTGGTGGTCGCTGAGGTGCCCTCCGGACGGCTCGTCTCGGTAAACGTGCAGATGACCGAGATCTTCCGCACGGCATTCAAGCCCGCTCCAGATCTCAACAGCTACAGCGAGTGGATTGGCTTTCGCGAGAATGGGGACCGCTATTCGGCGCTCGACTGGCCGCTGGCGCGAACGGTGATCACCAAAGAACCCGTGCGCAGCGAGGAGATTCGCATCCGACGAGGCGACGGCACCGACGGATTCGTTCGTATGAGCTCCGCTCCTGTGCGCGATCCCGATGGGAACGTCGTTGCCGCTGTGGCAATAGTGGTCGATGTGACGGATCAACGGAAAGCCGAGCGCGCGGTGAGAGCCACTGACGAGCGTTTCAAGTTCGTCGCCAAAGCCACCAACGATGTGATCTGGGATTGGGATCTGAAAACCGATTCACTCACCTGGAACGACGCGGTAGAGACGGTATTCGGGCACAAGCAGACGACGATCTATCCGGAAATTCAGTGGTGGCGCGACAATCTGCATCCTGATGACCGCGAACGGGTAACCGGCGGCGTTCAGGCGATTCTCGACAGTGGTGGCACCGCCTGGAGCGATCAATACCGCTACCGCCGGGCGGACGGTACTTATGCCAACATCATGGATCGCGGCTACATCGCACGCGACAACGCCGGCGTACCGCTGCGCATGATCGGCGCGATGACCGACGTAACCGAGAAGTCGCGGTCCGAAGCGGCGATCCGCTTCCAGGCGCAGCTGCTGAACGCGGTGCAACAGGCTGTGGTCGCGACGGATCCTGAAGGACTGGTGATTTTCTGGAATAGCTTTGCCGAGAAACTTTACGGCTGGTCGGCGGAGGAAGCGGCCGGGAAAGAGATCGAAGAGCTGACTCCTTCGCCATTTTTGCGCGATCACGCGACGGAGATCGTCGAGCGAGGAGCGGCGGGTGAGAGCTGGACGGGAGAGTTCCTCGTCCAGGGTAAATCCGGAAAGGCCTTCCCCGCTCTTCTGACGACTTCGCCGGTCCGAGACAGGCAAGGCAGCGTACTTGGTTACGTGCGCGTCTCGATCGATCTCACTGAGCGCAGGAATCTCGAAGAGCAATTCCGTCAGTCGCAGAAAATGGACGCGGTCGGCCGGCTGGCCGGCGGCATCGCCCACGATTACAACAATCTGCTCACCGTGATCCGGCTGAACACCGAGATCATAATGGAAGGCTTCGATCCAACGGATCCGCGCAGCGAGGATGTAAGGCAGATAAGAAGCGCGGCGGAGCGCGCATCGTCGCTAACCAGACAGCTGCTGGCGTTCAGCCGCAAGCAGATTCTTCAGCCACGCGTACTCGACTTGAACAGCGTGGTGGCGAGCGTTGAGCCCATGCTACAGCGGCTGATCGGCGAGGATATCAAGATCGACTCCACCGCGGCCGCTCGCGGATACCTCGTTGCCGACCCAGGCCAGCTCGAGCAGATCCTCGTCAATCTCGTCGTTAATGCCCGCGACGCGATGCCACAGGGCGGCAGAATCAGCGTCGAGACCGAGAACGTCGAGCTCGATGAGACGTATACGAGCGAGCACGCGCCGGTTATTCCAGGCCGCTACATCATGCTGGCAGTCGGTGACACCGGTGTCGGAATGAGCCGCGACACCCGCGAACACGCATTCGATCCGTTTTTCACCACCAAGGAAGCGGGTAAGGGGACGGGCCTTGGCCTGGCCACCGTTTATGGAATCGTGAAGCAGTCCGGTGGCTACGTCTGGATCTACAGCGAGCCGGGCCTCGGGACCACGCTCAAGCTCTACTTCCCAGAGGTGAGCTCCGCTGCCGCTTTCAAGACGGGCGAATACAAGGTTTTCCCCAAAGAGCAGGCGCGCGGATCAGAGACGATCCTCCTCGTAGAGGACGAGGCTGCGGTACGAGGGCTCGCCTCGCGAATTCTGGAGAAGCAGGGCTACCGGGTGATTCCCGCTCAGCACGGCCGCGAGGCAATGGACATCGCGGCCAGTGAGGAGGGGCATATCGATCTCGTGCTGACCGACATCGTTATGCCCGGAATGAACGGAAGGGGTCTCGTCGAGAGGCTCGCCGGTATCCGTCCCCGCATAAAGTCGCTTTATATGTCGGGATACACAGATGACGACATCGTCCGAAGGGGCTTCATAGAGCCCTCCAAGGTCTTCCTGCAGAAGCCTTTCACCTCCGAGGCACTCTTACAGTCAGTGAGGAAGGTCCTGGACGAGGGCTGAAACCCGTCGTCGTCCATTAATTGCACAGTCGGGCCTACCGACTCATGCAGCTGTCCTCTCCTCTCGCCAGCGACCCGGCCGTCGCGGGCAACCCTCCGGTAAACGTCCTACTCGTCGACGACAGGCCGGAAAACCTTTTGGCGCTCGAAGCAGTGCTGGAGCCCCTCGGCGAAAACCTCGTCCTGGCGGGCTCAGGCCGTGACGCGCTGACCCAGGTCCTTACTCAGGACTTCGCGGTGATACTTCTGGACGTGGCGATGCCGGATATGGACGGCTTCGAAGTAGCCCGACGAATCAAGGACCGTCAGGGATCCGAAAATACGCCGATCATTTTCGTCACGGCTCAGAATGCTGATGAGCGTCTGGTCCTTCAGGGGTACGCGGTCGGCGCTGTGGACTATTTGTTCAAGCCGCTGACACCCGACGTTGTGAGGTCCAAGGTAACCGTCTTTTGCGACCTCTATCGAAGCCGGGAGAAGGCAAAGGAAGCGGCAGCCGATTTAGTCCGCGCCCAGGCGGCTGCGACCGAGGCCGAGGAAAGCGCGCGCAAGATGAGCGATGTCCTCGAGCGCATCAGCGACGCGTTCTTCGCGCTCGACGACGACTGGCGTTTTACCTATGTGAATGAGAAGGCAGCGCTGTTGCTTCAGCGGCAGAGAAAAGACTTGATCGGGAGAACGATCTGGGAGGAGTTCCCGGAAGCAGTTGCCTCGGTTTTTCATGAGCAATATCGCCAGGCGCTGGAGACACAATCGAGCGCGGCATTCACCGAGTACTACCCGCCGCTGGATTCATGGTTTGAGGTCCACGCATACGGTTCACGCGAAGGCCTGTCCGTTTACTTCGAGGACGTCTCCGAAAAACAGCGCGCCCAGAGGATGCTCCTGCAGAGCGAGCGACGGCTGCGCTCGCTCGTCGAGGCAACTGCTGCCGCTGTCTGGAAGACCGATCCGAAGGGTCAGATAATCGCCGAGGAGGACGACTGGCGTTTGCTCACGGGCCAGTCATTCGAAGAGATGAAAGGCTCGGGCTGGCTCAACGCCGTCCACCCCGCCGATCGTGAGCGCACCGAGGCGACCTGGGCGAAGGCGCTCGCTACGGGCACGATCTGCGAGATGGAGCACCGCGTGCGGACGCCCAGTGGTGAGTACCGGCAGATGTTCGCGCGCGCAGTACCAGTATTCGATTCGACCGGTGAGATCGAGGAATGGGTAGGTACGCATACCGATATCACTGCGCGGAAGTACGCGGAGCACCAACGGGATCTGGCCCTTCAGGAAGCGGTGAAGGCTCGAGACGCCGCCGAGCGCGCGCAGGAAGACGCCGAGGTGGCAAACCGTGGCAAGAGTGAGTTCCTCGCCACCATGAGTCACGAGTTCCGCACTCCTCTCAACGCCATACTCGGCTACACCCAGATCATCGATATGGGAGTCATCGGGTCAGTGACTCCGCAGCAGCACGATCATCTTCAGCGTCTGCGCGCCAGTGCCGTGCATCTGCTTGGACTCGTAAACGACATCCTCGACCTCTCGAAGATCGAAGCCGGGCGTGTCAGCATTGCGCGGGAAACCGGGCTGGTGAGCGAAGTGATTCGCGCTACGGTGGCGCTCGTCGGCCCCCAGGCCGTAGCTCGCGGAATCGAGTACTCCGAAGAATGCGAAGGCGATCCGGAAGCGTCGTATTTGGGCGATCCGGACCGGGTGCGGCAAATATTGGTGAACCTCGTGTCCAACGCGGTGAAGTTCACCAATCCCGGCGGAAGCGTGAGGCTGGAGTGCGGCGTAGAGGAACACGGTGATCCCGGAGCGCGCCTGGTCGGGCCATCTCCGTGGACTTTCGTCCGGGTGACCGACACCGGAATCGGAATTCCCGGCGACCAGCTCGTCAAAATTTTCGAGCCGTTCGTTCAGGCAGAGTCGGGTTACACACGGACAGGCGGCGGCACTGGACTTGGCCTCGCAATAAGCCGCAGACTGGCCAGGCTGATGGGCGGCGACATCACCGTGCGGAGTGAGGTTGGGCAAGGCTCCTCGTTCACACTTTGGCTGCGGGGCGGCGCTGGAGATGCGAAGTCGAGCTCGACGACTGAGTATCCCGCATTCCACGACACCATCCCCGAAGTCGACGTGCACGCCGTCAGGGCCATTGCATCGCAATTGCTCTCCAAGGTCGACGAGATCGCTGGACAGTACGTGACACGTCTGCGGAACGAAGGGGACGTACCCGATCTTACGGGCGTAGGCGAGCCATATGTGCGCGACCATGCGTGCACCGTTATCGCGGAGATCACCAACGCAACGTTGGTATTGTCGGAGACCAAGGGTCGCGCCAGCGATTTGCTGCGTGACGGCAGCGAGATTCAGAGACTACTCGCTGAGCTCCACGGTGCGCAGCGATATCGGCTCGGTTGGACCGAGGCACAGATCGCCAAGGATGTAGATGCGTTGTCGGAAGAGCTCGTCAGTGCTACCCGTGCGTTGAACGAGGATCAATCCGCGGTTCGATTCGTTGTCGACGTGGTCAGGCAGATCCTCGAGCAGTGGAAGCAGACGAGCCTCCGCGGCTACCGTTTTGCGCGCGCCGCCGGCAAACGCTGATCTGGTACGTCGCGGCTGGATTGAGACGAAGGTCGCACACTGGTATATAGAGGGATGAACGCGAAGCATCTGCGTAGTATCCCGGTTGTTTTAGCGCCGCTGCTCATTCGGGGCAGCGCGCTCAGTGCACAGGACACGACCGCAACGAAACTCGCGCCAGTGGTCGTCGAAGTGGGACGAGGCAGCCACAAATCACTGCTCGAGCTCCCGTTCGCTGTCACGGCGCAGACGCCGGATTCGGCGCGGCCCGGCCAGCGCCATCTCTCGATCGATGACGCATTGTGGCTTATCCCGGGCCTGTCAGTCTCGAATCGGAACAATCCATCCCAGGATCCCCGCATCTCGATTCGCGGATTCGGAGCCCGCTCGGCATTTGGCGTGAGAGGCATCCGCGTTTTGCGTGACGGTATTCCACTCACTCTGCCCGACGGGCAGACACCGCTCGATTACCTGGACCTCGAATCCGTAGGTCGCGTCGAGGTAATGCGAGGAAGCGCGTCGTCGCTCTACGGCAACGCCGGAGGTGGGGTGGTGGATCTGCGAACGAGCGAGCCGGCACCGGTCCCTGCCACCGGTGAGCTGCGCTACTGGGACGGCGCGTTTGACTCACGTCGACTCGTCGCGAAGACCGCGGGATCCTCTAACGGATTCGGCTATCAGGGAAACGTCGCTCGGACTGAGAGCGATGGATATCGCGACTACTCGCGTCAACGCACAACGAATGGCTTCGGCCGATTGTCGTACGACAACGAGAAGGGCTCGTTCGGTCTGGAATGGCTCGGAGTCAACACACCGACGGCGCAAAATCCCGGCGCAATCACGCGGACGCAGTTCGACGCCGATCCGCGAGCCGCGGATCCACTGTCCGTGCGTAAGGGAGCGCGAAAGGCGGTGAAGCAATCGCAATTCGGCCTGACGGGGCGCCGCGAAATCTCGAGCGGCGAGATCGAAGCGTCGGCATACGCCGGCACGCGCGCACTCGACAATCCGCTCACCTTCGGCATCGTCGACGTCGATCGCACCACCTCGGGCGGCAATTTGAGGGGCACGATCCCCTTCTCTGCCCTGAACACCGGCCATCGCGTGACCGTCGGCACAGAGCTCCAGTTCCAGAATGACTGGCGTCGCAACTTTACGAACTGCAACGACATTCCACCGCCGAGCACCACGACGGCGACATGCCCAACGCTCGGGGTCGAGCGTGGCTCGCTAACACTCAATCAGCGCGAGCTCGTCTCGTCTATCGGCTCGTATCTGCGCGACGAGATCGAGCTTGGCGACCGCTACAGCCTCACGGCGTCGGCGCGGGCAGACGCAGTTCGATTTCAGGTCAAGGACAGACTCATCACGGCGACAAATCCCGATGACTCGGGAGAAAGAACCTTAAGGGCAGTAAGTCCGATGGCTGGGTTCCTTGCGCGTCTGTCTGATTCCCACAGCGCGTACGCCAACGTATCGACCGCGTTCGAAACCCCCACGGCGACGGAACTGGGAAATCAGCCAAGCGGCGCCGCTGGCATCAACCAGAGTCTGCAGCCGCAGCGATCGCTGACCTACGAGGTCGGCCTGAAAGGCGTCAGCGGCATCGGCCTGCAGTACAACGCTGCGCTTTTCTCTACACGTGTGAAGGACGAGCTGATACCGTTCGACATCCCTGGCGGGAACGGGAGGAGATATTTCCGAAACGCCGGTCGCACCTCACGCCACGGTGCGGAGCTCGGACTCGGCGCTGACCTTGGCGTGGTCGAGCTTGGCGGAGCGTACACTTATGCGAACTATCGCTTCGTGGATTTCACGGTCGGCGCAGCGGATTACGCGGGCAATCGAATTCCCGGGATTCCGCGACAAAGCTTCCAGGCAACCGCTACAGTTCGTGCGCCTTTCGCTTCGATCGTCACCGAAGCGACGATGAATGATCGCATGTTCGTCGACGATGCAAACTCTGCCAGTGCGCCGGGATATGCGGTATTCAACGCGCGGTTGATCTCGAGCGCTTTATGGCAGGGCTCTGGCGCGGAAATCACGATCGGAGCGCAAAACCTGTTCAACACCAGATACGTGTCTTCGGTCAGCGTGAATGCGGCGGCGGGCAAATTCTACGAGCCGGCATCAGCGAGATCCGCATACATCGGAATCAGTCTTTTGGCAGCCGCAAGACGATCCCCGTGACCTGAGTCCACCGTCTTCGCGCTTGTCGGCACGGTTATTCCACGGTGCGCCCTCATGGCGACGCGCGACAGCAGAGAGGAGCGGCACACAAAACCCGAAGACGGTAAGGCCGCCGAGCCGTCGAATCCGTTTGGCAAGAAATCGGTGCGTCAGCCCGAGACCGGCACGAGACTCAGCGCCCTCGAGATCCACGAAAATATCCGGGCGCCAGCGGTCGAGGAGCTGGAACGACCAGCGAGCTCGCTGCTTTTTTCCTCGCTCGCCGCGGGTATGCTCATCGGATTCAGCTTCCTCGCCAGCGGTTTCGTGTCGTATTACGCCCCGGAACCGTACAAGCACGCGTTCGCATCGATGGCGTATCCCGTGGGGTTCATGTTCGTGATCATGGGCCGGAGCGAGCTGTTCACGGAAAACACGCTCGAGCCCGTCATACCGCTCCTACACAAGCGGGACGGGAAAACGCTGCGCCAAATGCTGCGGATGTGGGGCCTCCTGATCGTGGGCAATATGGTCGGCGCGGCGGTATTCGCATGGATTCTCGCCGCGACCACCATGATCGACCCGGCGCTACACCCCACCCTGCAGAAACTCGCCGGCGAAGCGATGCAGGGCGGGTTCGGGCAGGTCTTCTACCTGGCAATTTTCGGCGGGTGGCTCATCGCATTGCTCGCCTGGCTGCTCGCCTCGACAGTCGACAGCATCGCACAGCTTTTTCTGATCTGGGTGACGACTGTTCCGATAGCGGCCTTTCACTTTCGACACTCGATCGCTGGTAGCGTGGAGGTTTTTTATCGCGCGGCGTCGGGCACGTCGGGGTGGGGTGAGGTGTTGGGGGGATTTGTCGTCCCCGCTCTCATCGGCAATGCAATCGGCGGTGTGATTCTGGTTGCGCTCTTCAACTATGCTCAGGTCGCCGAAGAGCACCACTAGAGCCCGCGGGGATCAGCGAAGGTTGTAGAGGTAAGCCGCGATGTCTCTTGCATCGCGTGTGGTTACGCCCATATACGGCATCGCAGTTTTGGGATCGATTGCCGGCGGATTCTCGATCCAGCGAATCATGTTGTCCGGCTCGTTGGGAAGCACACCCGCGATGTAGACGCGACGCGCTACGTCTCCAAGTGGAGGTCCCACCAGTCCCGCTGCCCCGGTGATTCCCGGAATGTTGTGACACGATCCGCAGCCATAGCGCGAGATGGCGGCGCGGCCGCGATCGACGTCTGCTCCAGCGATCAGCTGGCTTTGATCTCCCGACGCGCGGTCACAGGCCAGTGGCAAACCTACCGTGAGAACGATCAGGATCACCCTCACAGCGAAGAGCACCCGCTCTCTTTGTACAACACGACGCTCGGACTCACGAAGCCACGCGGCAGAAATCCAAAGCGCCGCGATGATGTAAGCCAGGCTACCAGGGATCCACATAATCAGACCGCCAAGCTGCTGATCCTCGAGCGCTGTCAGTCCCCACTGCGCCGTTGTCGCGGCATATGCGGGATACCACAACGTGCCGCTGAAAGTGAGCAGCGCTCCGAGTGCACCCGTTTGCAGGACGGTCGCAAACAGCAGGAAGACGGCGAGACCGCGGCGGAACTCACCGAAGCGCGCAGCGAAAATCGTCCACCAGAACAACAGCGCCGAGAAGAGAAAGCTGATGTGTTGGAGAGAGTGAACGAGCTCGCTCGTCAGCGTCGCCTGGTACAGCCGCGGAAGATGCCATGTCCACAGCGCGATGGCGTGGATCGCAAAAGCAACCACAGGGGCTGTAAGTAATCGCCACGTCGCTCCAACAGCGCCCACTCGACCGATCGCGCCGACGTTTCTGCGCCATCCCACCGGAAGCGACCAGATGAACGGCACGAGAGGCTTCCCCAACACGAGCAGTGGCGCAGCGACGGAGATGAGCAGCTCATGCTGGGTCATGTGCGCAGAAAAAAGAACGCCGCCCAGAGCGTGAAGTGGGGAGACCAGCGCCAGCGCGACGACCAGCCATCCCAGTGCGAAGCTGCCCGCCTCCCATTTCCGCACTCCCGAGCCCGGAGCCGCTGCCGCCCAAAGCCGCGTGATGCCGACGAAATACAGAGCTGCCGTCAATACGAGCGTTGCGACTACAATTGGTTCCCATGACCACGCTGACCAGATTCGGTCCGGCGCGGTGGAGTTCACCTCGTGCGCCGATAAAATTGCGGGTGAGGCGATTACGGCAAACGTCGCTATGCCGCCAACGCTTGCTGCCGATTTCAGGTGCCGTGACATGCGCCGAGGAAGAAGATCGGTATCCACTGCAGGATGATTCCGAAAAAGGCCGTCGCCGCGGAGAGCAGTCCAACGGTGCTCATGAAATGGCTCCGTGCCAGCAATCCGCCGGCGGTGGACTCGCGTTCGCCGATTTGCTGTCGGAGACGCCACGAGGTCATTCCCGCAAGTAGCGCGACCACTAGGAAAAGCAGCGTGATCACATGGAGAATGATCGAGCTGTCATTCACGCAGGCGCGGTCTACCGCCGCATAGCCAATTATCACGTTGGCAAGACCGGCGGCAGGCCCGCCGAGCAGCGCGAACCAGAGTGCAAGCGACATCCTTGGCCGTACGACGCTTTCGGAGGTATTCGCGGGCGCCGTCATATGAAGCGCGGGGCGATGAAGACAATCCCGTAGAGCGCCACCCACGAGATGACGATGAAGTACCAGTACACCGCCATAACCGTCGCATCTGTGTAGTGTTTTTTCTCCACTGGTCCCACGAACATCACCAGCCCGATCAGGAAGGTTTCGATGGTTCCCGCTACGAGATGGGCGAGATGAACGGCGAGGATCGACCACGTGATGGAGCCGTAGGCGTTCGAGTCCCATCGGGTGTGGAGTGCCCTGAATTCAAATCCGCGCAGGATGATTGCCGCGATACCAAAGACGACGCCGACCATGAGCCAGGCTCCCACAATTCCTGAGCGCTCATAACGGTGCGCGAGTCGGGCAGCGATCCAGAATGGAGCAACGCTCACCGCGAGCAGGAGCAGATTGAGCGAAGAAACGCCGAGGTCCGGGAGCAGGGTGCGGGGCGGCGGCCATGTATCGAAGTTCCGCCGAATGTAGAAGTAGCTCGCGGCGAGAAGTGCGAACGCGGCCCCTTCGATGAAAATCATCAGCAGGTTGCCCCACCAGATGGGCGCGTGGTGGCTGAACGCGTGGTCGGGAAGAGCGGCTACATCCACGATCGGGCGGCGCTTCATGCGATTGGCTCCGGCCGGCGGCGACGCGGTGTGTCGTAGTCGGGAGAGATCGTCGGCCAGAACCAGCAGAACAGGACGATGAGCGATGCAATAGCTCCAACGGTCACGCCCCACGGAGTGAAGATCGCTACGATGATGCAACCGCCGCCGAAAACCGCGAGCAGCAACGGCAGGATCGTCGGTCCCTTGAACTCGTACCTGTGCTCGGGCTCAGCGTCCATGATGCTGGTCAGCAAACCCTCGTGGCGATCCGTCCGCAGACCGGTGACCACTGCCAGCTCTCCGCTCCGCGCATCCCACAGCGGGTCTCGGCCTTCGACGACCGGGACGAAGAGATGGCCATACGAAGGCGGGGGAGAAGAAGTCGCCCACTCGAGAGTACTCGCATCCCACGGGTTGTCGCCGGCGGGTACCCCGCCGCGCAGACTCACCCAGACGTTCACCAGAAAAGTCGCGACGCTCGAGACTATGATGACCGCGCCCAGACTCACGAGCAGGTTGAGTCC
>JBJMOT010000001.1:0-8122 GCA_045803585.1 Gemmatimonadaceae bacterium | reverse complement strand
TTCGTCACCTGGCCATCCTTCGGCTTTGACGACCTTCATCACCGGGATCAGAGAGGTGCTTGGCCGGGGGATGAGTGGATGTGCGCCCATCTCTGCCGAAACCGGCACCCGCGCCCGAACGCCGCACGCCCCTGTCATCACCGTCATTACGCAGGTCGAGAGGCAGACAAGGTTAATTCGCATAAACGTGGTTCGGCGCAAGATTCACGCGAATGGGCTGCGAATGATAAGTTTGCATCCATGTCAGGGCGCGGACAGCAGTTGGAGCGCGGCGAGTGGCGCGTCGCCGTCGGCGGAGAGGAGACATCGGCGGTGTTCGAGCCAGCGTCCGACGGCACTGAAGGAGGCCCGGTTTTCGTTTTCGCACACGGCGCCGGCGGAAACATGAACGACCGTGGCGTGGTTCAGACGGCTAACGCTCTGCGCTCGCGCGGAATCGGAGTAGTTCGCTTCAACTTCCTTTACAAGGAAAGGAAATCGAGCCGCCCGGATCCGATGCCGCGTCTCAAAGACACTTTCTCGGCGGTCATTTCGCGTGTTCGAGCGGAGGTTGAGCCCCAGTCGCTCATCATAGGCGGGCGGTCGATGGGCGGCCGAGCGGCCTCGATGCTCGCCGCCGACGGTTTCGAGTGCAATGGCCTCCTTCTCCTTGCCTACCCACTGCATCCTCCCGGTAAACCGGATCAGCTACGCGACGCACATCTGCCGGCGATCAAGGTGCCGGTGATCTGCTTCAATGGAACGAGAGATCCGTTCTGCACGCCGAGTCTGATGGAGGATGTTCTCACGCGGGTAAAGACGGATTGGGAGATGCATTGGGTCGAGGGCGCGGATCACAGCTTTCACGTTCTGAAGTCGTCTGGACGGACCGATGCTCAGGTCATCGATGACATCGCTGATTCAGTCGCGGTGTGGGTCAAGACAAAAATCAAGAAGTAACGACAGGCTACCCGCCACCCGGGAGTCCGCGATCCGCCAGGCCACACAAATCGTTCCATCGCAGCGGGCGGGGAATGTCGTCAGAACACTCTGGAAGAACGATTCCTGCGGCAGCACACCACCCTCAGCAACCGCAATCGAGGGGGAAATGCCACCAAAAAGCTCAACCGCACCAAGCGGCTCCCGCACTCCGAACAATTCAGGCGCGACTTCGCGCGTGCCGGCTCTCGTTATAAAGCGCACCTTCAACGCGCCGCGCGATTTGGTTTGGAAGGCGTGGTCGGATCCGGCTCAAGCCAAAGAATGGTGGGGACCGAATGGCTTCACCCTGCCGTTTCTGGAAATGGATCAGCGGACAGGCGGAAAATGGCGCGCCATGATGCGCTCGCCTGACGGAAAGGATATGTGGCAGCACGGGGTTTACCGTGAGATCATCCCGCCAGAAAAAACTGTCTATACGTTCGCCTGGGATGCGGACCCGGAGAACGAGACGCTGGTGTCGGTTGTGTTCAAGCCGAAAGGCGACAAGACCGAGATGACGTTTACGCAGGAAGGGTTCAGCTCCGCCGAGGACCGTGAAGGACACAATGACGGGTGGTCACAGACTTTCAACCGGCTCGCAACCCATCTCGAGAAAATCAGTGGAGGGAGAAATGCTGGGCGATAACAATGCGGGCGCCACGGTTGCTGTTCGCGATCTGGCCAAGGCGAAGAAGTTCTACGGCGAAGTACTTGGGCTCAAGGCCCTTCCGTCGACAGAATCGGAGGTGGCAAACTACAAGACCGGCAACACGACGCTGCTCGTTTATCGCTCACAGTTCGCGGGCACCAACAAGGCGACGGCGGTGACGTGGACTGTCGATGACGTCGAGGCCATCGCCCGCGCGTTGAAGGACAAGGGCGTCACCTTCGAGCATTACGACATGCCCGGTATGACGCTGAAAGGTGATGTGCACGTCGCTGCAAATATGAAGGCGGCGTGGTTCAAGGATCCTGATGGGAACATCCATGGGCTCGTTAGTTCTTGAGGTAGTCGGGGCGGGAATGAACTGCAACCGATTAAGGGCAAGTTACGGCGGGTGGCTTGCCCTTATCAGTTGCAGCAGCCGAGCGGATCTCTGCCTAAGTGCCAACCCTTCAACAACTTTCCATCAGCTTAACAAAGTCTTCTCACAGTGTCGATTTTAAAGGTCGTCGTTCGTCGCACGAGTAGAGCCCAGATTGACTAGTCGGGGACAGCGACTCAAAACGAATAACAGGAGTGACCAATGCGGTTCATGGTGATAGTGAAGGGCAGCAAGGAGAGCGAAGCGGGAATCCTGCCCGATGAGAAAATTCTCACTGCGATGACGAAGTACAACGAAGAGCTGGTGAAGGCGGGTGTGATGCTGGCCGGAGAAGGGCTGCAGGCGTCGTCGAAGGGTGTCCGCGTAAAGTTCGGCCCTGGCACCGGGACGACTGTAATCGACGGACCCTTCGCTGAAACGAAGGAGCTCATCGCCGGTTTCTGGCTGTGGCAGTGCAAGTCCCGCGATGAGGCCGTCGAGTGGCTCAAGCGCGCTCCGTTCGGTGGAGGCACAGAGGTGGAGATCCGTCAGGTGTTCGAGCCAGAAGATTTCGGCGCCAATCTCACGCCGGAGACGAGGGCGAGAGAAGAGCGAATCGCACGTCAGGCGGCAGAAAACGCAGCCAGAGCATAGGAGATCCTACCGATGCGATTCATGACGATTTACAAGCCCGGTGAAGAATCGACGACTCCGCCGACCCAGGAGCATATGGAGGCGATGGGAAAATTCATCCAGGAGCTCGCCCAGTCGGGAATTTTGATTCAGACGGACGGCCTCGTTCACAGCTCGAAGGGCGCGCGCGTGCGGCTCAACACCGACGGCAGCTTCAAGGTCGTCGATGGCCCGTTCACGGAAGCGAAGGAGATCATCGGCGGCTACGCGATCATCAACGTTAAATCGAAAGGCGAAGCGATCGAGCTCACCAAGAAATTCCTCAAGGTCGCCGGCGGCGGCGAGAGCGAGGTCCGCGAGATGCATGATCAGGCGGCCTACGATGCACGCGCGGCGAATCAGTTCGGCGGCGCGACGCAATCGCGCGCAGCAGAAGCGACGCGGTAGCAGCCTGTCGTGTCCGACGTCAACCGCGCCATCGATGCCGTCTGGAGAATCGAGTCTCCGCGACTCATTGCCGGTCTCGCTCGCATCACGGGTGACGTCGGAATCGCCGAGGACCTGGCGCAGGACGCGCTCGTCGCAGCACTGGAGCGGTGGCCCCAAACGGGAGTGCCGGACAATCCCGGCGCCTGGCTCATGGCCACCGCCAAGCATCGGGCGATCGACATGCATCGCCGCAGCAAGCGCATCGAACGCAAGCACGAGCAGATCGGGCACGAGCTCGATGCGCAGCAGGAGATGAACGTGTCGGACCTCGACACCGCTCTCGACGACGATATTGGCGACGACCTGCTGCGTTTGATGTTCACAGCGTGTCATCCAGTTCTCTCGACCGAAGCTCGGGTGGCGTTGACTCTTCGGCTGCTCGGCGGACTTACCACCGACGAGATTGCGCGCGCGTTCGTGGTTCCTGAAGCGACGGTCGCACAAAGGATCGTGCGCGCCAAGCGCACTTTGTCAGAGGCTCGCGTTCCGTTCGAGGTACCGCGCGGGGCTGACAGAGATGCGCGGCTCTCGTCGGTGCTTGGCGTGATCTATCTGGTTTTCAATGAAGGGTATTCTGCGACCGCCGGCGAAGACTGGACGAGACCAGCGCTCTGCGAAGACGCGCTGCGACTCGGCCGCATACTCGCCGAGCTGGCGCCAGCTGAGCCTGAAGTGCATGGGCTCGTTTCGTTGATGGAGATCCAGGCATCCAGACTTCGGGCGCGGGCGGGTCCGTCTGGCGAGCCGATCCTTCTGCTCGATCAGGATCGGGGAAAGTGGGACCGTCTGCTCATTCGTCGTGGGCTCGCCGCACTGGCGCGTGCCGAACAACTGGGCGGAGCGCGGGGGCCGTATGCATTGCAGGCGGCGATCGTTGCCTGTCACGCTCGAGCACGCACCGCCGACGACACGGATTGGGAACGAATCGTCGCCTTATACGACGCGCTGTCGGAGCTGAATCCGTCGCCGATCGTGGAACTCAATCGCGCGGTCGCCGTCTCGATGGCCTACGGTCCCGCGCTCGCGCTGGAGCTTGTAGACGCGCTGACATCGGAGCCGTCGCTAAAGTCGTATCACCTGCTGCCGAGCGTGCGGGGCGACCTGCTAATGAAGCTTGGTCGCTCGAGTGAGGCGAAACCGGAATTCGACCGCGCGGCTTCGCTTACCCGAAACGAGCGTGAACGAGAGATGTTGCTGGAGCGCTCGCGAAAGGCGGCTGCTGGCCAAAATTCCTGAGGAAAAAAACATGTCAACTATGCGTCGTGTTGTATTTGTTACCGCGTACCTCGGCGTTGGGCGCGATACTTCTCACCGGCCTGATTCCTTTGCGGAGCTACTAATGTCGATCTTTGACGGCTCACCATCGCCGTGGACAGCCAGGATGCTCAGCATCCTGAGGATTGTCGCGGGCCTCGTTTTCTTCGTAACCGGGACAATGAAGGTGTTCGGATTCCCTCCGTTTCCCACCAGCGCACCTCCGTTACCGATGCCTCCGATGTGGGAGTTTCATCTCGCCGGTCTTCTGGAGACATACCTGGGAGCCGCGTTTACCCTCGGATTTCTGACCAGGCCGATCTCTTTTGTGTTGGCCGGCGAGATGGCTGTGGCGTACTTTCAGTTCAGTTTCCCGTTGTCTTTCTGGCCGACCGTGAATTGGGGCACGTCCGCCATCCTCTACTGCTTTCTCTTTCTGTACTTCGTTTTCGCCGGCGCGGGTCCATGGAGCGTCGACGCCGTAATCGCTCGACGGCGCACGGTGACACCACTTGGGTGATGGGACGGCGGCAGCGACAGCTCCGTCGATTGCATCGGCCGAAAGCGATGCAAAGCCGGGCCGGAGGAAGTACGACCGGTCTATAGTCGAGGGACCGCTCCTTCCCGCCGTCTGGAAACTCGCCTGGCCGACGATGCTCACCAACGTCGTCGGCGGACTGCAAGGGATGGTGGACCAGGCGCTGGTCGGGAATTTGATCGGCTACAAGGCCAACGCGGCGATCGGCGTCAGCTCCCAGATCTTTTTGATCGTGGTGATCTTCATCGCGTCGCTGTTCAGCGGAATGAGCGTTCTCGTGGCGCGGTTCGCCGGGCAGGGAGATCACGAGCGAGTCGATCGCACCGTCTATCAGGCATTCATCACGGCGATCGGCATCTCGCTGTTCATCATGGCGCCGATCGGATATTTCTCGGCGCCGGCGCTGCTTGATTTCGTCAACGCCGCTCCGGATGTGAAAGCGGAAGCGCTTCCGTTCCTGCGGATCATGTTCGTGTTCAGCAGCGGAATGCTCGTGTTCTTCATGCTGGGCGGCGCCCTCCGGTCGGCTGGAGACGCGCGAACGCCGATGATTCTTGGAATCTCGCTGACAGTTTTGAACGTGATCTTCAACGTGATCCTCATTCGTGGGCTGGGGCCGATTCCGGCGTTCGGGACGAAGGGCGCGGCGATGGGCACGTCGGTCGCGTCGGGTCTGCTGGCGATTTACTCGCTGTACAAGCTGTGGAATGGTGGCTGGGTAGTTTCATTCCCGCGGGGTAAAGGCTGGGGTCCGGATTGGGAGATAATTCGAGCGCTATTCCGGTTCGGACTGCCGACGGGATTTCAGGGAATCGCCATGAACATCGGCGGCGTGCTGATGTTGTCGTTCATCGGCTCGGTTCCACGCGGTGCCGCAGCACAGGCGGCGTTCGCCGTCTGTTATAGCCAGTTGTTCTCGCTGGTGACGTGGACGTCGGTTGGACTAATGGGCGCGTCTGCGGCGATCGCAGGCCAGAACCTGGGGGCGGGGAAGGCGGACCGCGCTGCCAGCGCAGTGCACGTCGCAGCGCGCATCGGTGTCGCGAGCGCCGCCATCGTGGGAATTCTGTTCATGTTCCTGCCGCACCAGCTGCTCGCGATCTTCGGAATGCGCGAGTCCAATGTCGTCGAGATCGGAGTCGAGCTGTTGCGGGTGTTGAGCGTATCGGGATTGCTGATCGCCGTCGCGCTGACTTACACCGGCGGACTGCAAGGAACCGGCGACACCAAGAGTCCGCTCTACATCTCGATCATCTCACAGATCGTCGTCCCGCTCGGGATCTGCTTCTTCATTCAACGCACGAGCAGATTGGATCCGATCGACATCTGGATCGCGATTTTCGTCGGCCACGCGACCCGGTGCGTACTCAGTGTTTGGCGGTTCAATCAGGGGAAGTGGCGAACTATTTCAGTTGACATCGGGCGAGCACATCGCTGACGCTTCACATCTCGAGGCGGCTTTTCAAAACAACTCAACGGGTGCGAGCAGCGAGCAACTAAAGGCTCAAGCAGCGGAGTTCACTACGCCGTGACGTACTTCCTTGGCGTGACACCGACTGCTTGTGCTCCGAATGGCGGCTAGAGACGTCCCGACGTCGTGAACTCCGCTGCTTGCAACATTGGTTGCTTACTGCTTGCACCCGTTCAGCTGCTGTTGAAAAAAGCGTCGAGATCTCAGTTATGGCTTCGTGACGCTAAGCCCGCTAACCGTCCCTTCAGTATTGTGCGAGAACCGAACTCCGTACACCCCGTCAGTCGATTTCAGTTTTCCAGCAGCGACGAGATCGGCTTTCTTGTAGGTCGCGACTGTCGTTCCGTTGATCGAGCAGCTTACGTCGTCGCCCTTCACCGACACCGCAATGTCCTGGGTGACTGGTGACCCGGCCGCGGCAGCCTTATGCACTGCGGCGTTCGCTTCGCCATGGCCACCATTCATCGCGAACGCAGCAGGTCCGAATCCACGCACGATGAAGTTTCCGTTGCCGTAAGCGGCGCAGTAAAGGTAGCTCTGGTTCGGGGTGCCCATGTCGTTCCCGCCGATGAAGATTCCGTACGGATGCGGATGATCGTTCAGATTCATGTACTTGGGCTCGGTGAACGTCGCCTTTACGGTGTAATCGCCTTTGGCGGTGTTCGCGGGATTCCAGTACGCGACGGCAGGTCCCGTTGTGACATGAAGATTCTTGCCCTCCTGCGTGAGCTTGCCGTTGGCGAGCACCTGGCCGCGACGAGCTTCGCCGGGGTCGATCTGGCCCGTCCAGCCTTTGACGGCCACGCCGCCGTTGGCGACCTGACGCGACGTTTCACTCTGTTGAGCTTTCCCGCTGCACGCTACCACAACGATTGCGGCAACCGGAAGGATGGAGCAGTACACGCGACGCATATAAATCCTCGTAGCTCGGAGATTGGACCAAAAAACTACGCTCGGTACAGGGTGTCGGAAAGTGAAAAACAAAGTCTCGAAACAAGTGTCGATTCTGGCGTATCCCGTTCGTCGCGTTTGTAGAGAGCCTGGAGGGAGGGCGATCCACCCGGGCAGGCTCCAAACCAACGAAACGAGGAGACCCACGATGAAGCCGACCACCCGCCTATGGACCGTTCAGATCATACTGGCAGCGCTCTTTCTCTTCGCCGGTGGGATGAAGCTGGTTATGCCGGCCGCCGCACTCGAAGCGCAGGCGCATATGCCTGCGCTGTTCCTCAAGTTCATCGGGGTCTGCGAGATCCTGGGCGCCACCGGCCTCATCGTCCCCTGGCTGACCGGAATCCGCAGAGAGCTGACACCAATCGCAGCGACTGGCCTCGTCATCATCATGACCGGAGCGACGGTGATCTCGATTGTGCAGGGACCGGCGATCGGAGCGATCGTACCAGCGGTGGTTGGACTGCTCGCCGCTTTCGTCGTCCGCGGGCGCTGGGAGGGAGCCCCTCAGCGGGTGCCGGCCCACCTGTCACCGACTACCTTACGTCGCGCGGCATAGCACGCAAAACAAAACCGCGCCTCGCTCCCAGTTCGGAACGAGGCGCGGTTTTGTTTTCCCCCGGCGACTATCGCGAGATCGTTACCGATAGTCGCGATTTCTCAGGTCGACAGTTGTCTTAGCGTCGAGGCCAGGGTGCGAACCTTCGCCGCATCACTCGAGGTCGCAGCGTCGGCATCGAGCTGCGCGGCCAGCGCCGCCAGCGCTGTCTTGTTCTGCATGGAGCTCCCGCCGCTTAGCGC
>JBJMOT010000057.1:0-11170 GCA_045803585.1 Gemmatimonadaceae bacterium | reverse complement strand
GTCGACGAGGTCATTGGCGAGCAGCGCGTGCACGAGCTCGGGGGATCCTCGCGCCGCGCGCCGGGCGCTTGCATGACGCCGTCTATGGAAACCTGAGCGCCGACGATAATCTTGCGGATGGATCAGTCTCCTTAAGCGCGCTTGCCCGCGTTGCGGACTATGAAACGTGTGCACGTGCACCGGCGGATTCAAGCTTCGACGGCGACTACCGGCGCGGCGGTACGATGACTCCGTAAGTGTTCGGTCCGGTATCGAGTGGTCCGCCGATCCACACGCGCCCCGCTACAAGGTTTCTTAACGCAGCAGGTGGATTCCCGAGGGGCATTGGTCCATTCGCAGTCTCGATGACCAGGTGACCACCGTCGTCTCTCAAGACTCCGTCGACGACGCGAGCGCCGGCTACACTCAGGGCAGTGAAGTGATCGACGCGAAACGGTTTGCCGCTGCGCCCAAACACCATCACCTCTATACCGCCCATCCTGGAAAGCGCCGCGGAGTCTGTCGCACTCGCCGACAACACTGTAACATCGCCGTTAGACCGGAGTACGATCTGCTGCTCGAACGACGTACCAGTCACCGACACGATGCCAGAGAGCGTCTCGGGCACCAACGGTGAAGGAGTCGTCTGAACAGCGCGGTGGCATCCCGAAACTGCGGTGGCTGCCGACGTCAGAATTACGAAAACTCTGCGCGCGATCACTGAGTCCTTACCAGGAAAAAGTCTACCGCCGCCGGGACTGGCTGACCCGACGACGTCGCGCCGATCGTGGCCGGCGCGTTGGCAAGGACGCGGAACCGCACGTAGGCGGCGCCACCGCCGTTGAGGGTGATGTCGAGCGGAGTGTCCAGCAGTTGCCGCGTGAGCAACGGAAACTTTCCTGAGTTGATCGGCGGCAGCACACTGCGGAAATTCCAGCTCGGATGCGTGTAGTTTGCCGCGGCGTTGAGCCCCGCGTCATCCATGAATTGCGCCACCGCCCAGTCGCGGGAATTGGTGATGATATCGCCGAAGACCGAATTGAAATTGGCCTGACCAGCGGTCGTCGCGTTGACGAGTGCCGACCAAGTGGCCTGCTCAGATCCGCCCTTCCTGTCGGACGAGTATCGAAGTAGCTGCCAGATCGCGCCGCGCGTCTCGAACCCTGTCGTTTGTGCAAAGGGAGAATTGGTCTCGGGCGCCTTCATGTACAACGACAGTCGCGCCATGTTCTGAAGTTGGTAGGCATTGGCGGCATCGAGCTGCGCCTGATTCGATTGCAGCAACGCGAGGTCAATGTTAGCGCCCGGAGTGTTGCCCGATATCCTATAGTAGAGCAGCTCCTCGGCGATGTGACTCAGACCTTCGTTGAGCCAGGTTTCCTCGAAGGATGAAGCGTTGTTCACATAGATACGGCGGCCGGCGTTTATCAGGTGCTGAAACTCGTGCACGAGAACGCCGAGATTTCCGTTGGCCAGCTGCGATTTAGTCGTATAGTTGCTGTTGATGGTCCGATTCGGATCCGGAACCGGCATGTAGAACATTTCGCCTTCGTTGCTGCCGACGCAGGTAGTAAGGGGCGCCAGGTCGCGATTTGCGAAAAGTCCACCTACGAAACCGCCGGGAGGTGCTGGTATGGCATTGACGCCCGGTGTGAACAGAATCGCGATGCGACTGTTGGCATCGATGTCCGTTGGTGCGCCGAAATTCTGGACATCGAGCGCGTAGCCAAGGGTGTCGAATTGCTGACCGAAGGAGGTCATCTCCGCGGTCGTGTACCCACCTGTCGGCGACAAGGTGTCGGAGAGTACGATCGTATGCGGTAGCACGGCGACGACAACGGCGCCATGAATCTGCTTCGGATCCGTGCAGATGTTGCCGTTGAGATTTGCGTTGATGTCGACAACAGAACCAACGGTCGGATTCGCCGGAATTCCGGTAAGCAATCGTGGCCTCAGCCCGCTGGTGGTCCTCGCGATGCGTGATCGCCTGATCGAATTGAAAGCCGAAGCCATATCTCGGCGTTCGCGCTCTCTGAAAGCCATTTCGTAAGAGACGCGTGCTGCTGCTTTCTTTTCTGCGTCGGCCATACTGCGGGATATCTGGATGGACAACGCCCCCGGCACGATCGTCGATGTGTTGGTCGCCACGAAGTGAAGCGGTAGTGTGCTGACGGCGACGTTGGTGTTGTTGAAAGGAATCAGCGCCCATTCGGACGCGGACGCACCGGCCCCCACGCACAGCGAGGCTATCTCGCTCGCGGTCAGGACACGGACGGTTCCGACGCCGAGCTGAATGGTGTTGGCGCTGTTGCAATTCGATTGAGCAATGACGGTGATCTGCGAGCTTGCCGATTGTCCTTCGCTTGTTGCGGTGACGACGACAATTCCCGTTGCAACTCCGGTCGCCAGGCCAGTCGTGGCATTGACGGTCACGCTGCTTGGGTCAGCGCTCGACCACGTAACCACGCGACCCGGCAGTGGGTTGTTACCGGCATCGTAGGTGGTCGCGGTGAGCTGTTGCGTCGCGCCAACGGCGATGGACGCCGTGACGGGCGTCACGCGGACGCTCGATACGGGCACCGGTGCGACGGTGACCGAAGTCTGGGCCTGGACGGTGCCGGCGCTCGCAATGAGTTGGGTTTGGCCGGCGGCGATCCCCGTGACCACGCCGTTTGCGTTGACGGTCGCAATTGCCGCCGAACCGGTGCTCCATGTCACGACGCCGGTCCCGATCGGAGCTCCGAACTGGTCGAGCCCGTCGACTAGCGCATTAGCGGATTGGCCTATGAAGATCGTAGTCTGGGGGAACGACAGTCGAAGCGTAGCCAAAACGGGCTTCGGCGCGACGGGCGTATCACCGCCGCCACCGCACGAGAGCAGGGTGGCACTGGTGAGAGTAGCGACCGCTACTCGAGCGAGTTTTTGCATCTTTTACGGGGAGAAGGGAGATGCATTTTTGACTGACGACAACAGTTTGTGGTCACGGGATTATTCTGTCCAGTCGTGTCTGTGAGCACCGGACCCGGCAGGTGATATGAAATCGACATAGGGGTGATACGAAATCGACATTGTCACTGGACCATCTCTGTGTGGCGCGGAAGTTGAGCCGTGCCCATTGTACTCCACTTATAGGAGGGATCGAGCTTGGAACAAGTCCTAACGAGACAGCAGGGCGAGCTGGTCGCACTGGAGCGTCGATTGGTGCTCCGCGTGCGCGATGCGCTGGCACAAACCGACGGATCTCGCGCCGATCTCGAGCGACTTGCTTCTCTCGTCCACGAGATGGACGAGCTCTTCCTCCTTGTCGTCGTCGGCGAGTATAACAGCGGCAAGAGCACGTTCATCAACGCACTACTCGGCGACGAAGTATTCGCGATGGGCGATCTACCGACCACGCGGGCGATCTCCATTCTGCGCTACGGTGAGTCGGGCCCTCCGGAGACGATCGGGCCCAATCTCCTGCTTTATCACTATCCGCTCGAAGTTCTGCGCGATCTCGACATCGTCGACACGCCCGGAACCAACTCCATCGAGCGGATGGAGGAAGAGATTACGCGTGAGTTTGTTCCGCGTGCTGACCTCGTGCTGTTCGTAACGAGTCTGTTGCAGCCGCTCACTGCCAGCGAGCTGGATTTCCTGACCCACATCCGCGAGTGGGGTAAGAAGGTCGTCTTCGTCGTGAACGGCATCGACCGCCGCAACTCCGACGAGCAGCTCGATCGTGTTCGCGAATATCTGAGTCGTGAGGTCGCGGCCCGGCTCGGCGATTCAACGCCGACGTTCTACTTCGTCAGCGCGCTCCAGGCACTGAGCGGCAAACTGACCGCCGGCTCCGTTGTCTTCGATGTGCGCAATGAGTATCCCGAGCTCGAGCGCTACATCCTCGAGACCCTCCGCGAGACCGAGCGCGTTCGCCTCAAGCTACTCACACCACTCGGTGTGCTGCGCCGGGTGTTGAAGGGGAACATCGAGGGCTTGGACAAGCGTCTGACAGTGGTGCACGAAGACGCGCGCGTTCTGCGCTCCATTCGAGACCAGCTCGCCGCGTATTCAAAGGAGACTCGCGCTGATTCCGAGCGTTATCTGATCGAGATGCGGAACGTGCTCTACGAGCTGGAGCGGCGCGGCAGGTCGTGGTTCGAGCGGACGATCAGGATCGGCAATGCGTTCTTCCTTCGCAACAAGGACGCGGTAGAGAACCGGTTCCGCGCCGAGGTAGTACAGGATGCGCCGGATGCGATCGAAGCGGTGGTGCATCGGATGGTGGACTGGACGGTGCAGCGCAACTTTAAACTTTGGCGGTCCGTCTTTACCGAGCTCGACGCGCACACGGCTCGCCTTCGCGCGTCCGGAGCGTTGGCTGCGCACGGTGACACGGAGTTTCAGTACAATCGCGAGGAGTTGTTTTCCAAGCTGCGAGAGCCGGTGGAGAGACGGCTCGACGAGTTCGACACGGAGAGGGAAGCGCGCGAGATCGTGACGTCGGTGAAGGAGGCCGTGATGACCGCCTTCGGTGTCAATGTCCTCGCAATCGGACTCGGCGGAATCTTCATCGCGGTGTTCACCACCGCCGCGCTCGACTTCACCGGTGTACTGACCGCGACGATCTTCGCCATCGCCGGCTGGATGATAATTCCGGCGAAGCGCCGGCAGCTGATAAAGGACTTCGAGAAGAAGATCTCGAAGCTCAATGACGATCTCGCCGCATTGCTAAGCTCAAAGTTCGAAGAGCAGCTGGCGCGGTATGAGAGCGATCTCCTCGAAGTCGTGGCGCCTTATGAGAGATTTCTCGAGACGGAGCGCACCAAGCTGGAAAGTGGGATTACGGCGCTTCGCGGAGCCGATGACGAAGTGACGACGTTGGAAAAACGGGTCGCGGAAACTTTTCCGGCGGCGCGGTCTCAGCGTGTTGACCGAACGGAAAACCGGCAAACCATTCCATAAACGAGGTGACTGAATGGCTGACAGCGTCTACAAGGTTATCGAGCTGGTTGGCACGAGCAGCGAGTCCTGGGAGAAGGCGGCCGCGGTCGCGGTGAAAAAGGCCTCGAGAACGTTGCGTGACCTCCGCATCGCCGAGGTGTCGGATCTGGACATGGTGCTGAAGGATGGCAAGGTCGAGAGCTACCGGGTCAAGCTCAAGGTCTCGTTCAAGTACGAGGGCAACTAGCGGCGCGAAAAGCTCAGTGGTTTGTCCAAAGAGTTTCGCAATGGCGGCGCCGACGGAGATGAAGCGCTCCACGATTTCCGTGTCGCCCGCGGCCCGCTCCGTTCGCGGCCAACGAAAAAGCGGGGGAAGAGAATTCTCCCCCGCTTGATATCGAATAAATCAGTGTTTCTAAGCCTCTATGCTTCGATATAAGTGCTGAGTGTCCGCCGAATTCCAGGCGCCGACGCTCCTTATTTTCTGTGACTCTCGCATTTGCGTGCGGCGTCACCTCAACAATAAAGATTCTGCGCGATTTGTTTCCTGTGCGCGCTCCCGCTACTAGGTGGCGCATCAAACGTTAGAGTTATGCTCATGCCAACTCGTTATCACTCCGTGCGAGCCACATGTCTCGCAGCTTGCCTTGCCGGATCGATCTCAGCGCAACTTTCCGCCCAAACCGGCGGAGACCGCGCGATTCAAATCAAGGCAGGCGAGACCTGTCCGCCCGGCACAACCGAAATTCGCCCGCGCAGCTGCATGGCACCGCAGGATCCCGCACCGAGCATTCTGGATTATCGCCCGCGTTCAACGCTGGTCGCGCCGACGCACATGGTGAGGAAAGCGCGTTACCCGGCGATCGATTTCCACGGACATCCGCAGGGAATGCTCGGCAGCGTGGAGTCACTCGCTCGGCTCGGTAATGATCTCGACGGACTCAATGTTCGGATGATCGTCGTGGCGAATGACGTTTCCGGTGGAGAACTGAAGCGAATGGTTGGGACGATCAGATCGTCGCCGGCGATGAAGGATCGGGTTCGCGTCCTCACCGGGATTGATTTTCAAAACGTCGGCCCGGGATGGGCGCAGCGCGCGGTGGCGCAGCTCGAGGCCGATGTCGCCGCCGGTGCGGTTGGAATCGGCGAGATCGACAAACGATTTGGTCAGACGATTCGCAAAGCTGACGGTTCACGACTGGCGCTCGATGATCCCGCGCTCGACCCGATCTGGCAGGCGGCCGCGCGACTGAAGTTGCCGGTGTTCATTCACACCGGCGATCCGCAGGAATTCTACCAACCGATCGACTACACCAATGAGCGCTGGCTCGAGCTCGAGTTATTCCCTGGACGTCGCGTGTCGCCCGATCGGCATCCGAACTTCGAGGAGCTGATGAAGGAGCGAGACAATCTGTTCCGGCGAAATCCGAAGACCACCTTCGTGGCCGCGCACATGGGCTGGCACGCCAATGATCTCGGCCGCCTCGGAAAAATGTTGACGGAGATGCCGAACGTGTACGTCGACGTTGGAGCGGTGCTCTATGACATCGGGCGGCAGCCACGAGTGGCGCACGATTTCTTTGTCAAATTTCAGGACCGAATTCTATTTGGAAAAGATGCGTACCAGCCCGAGGAGTACCCGTACTACTGGCGGGTGTTCGAGACGAATGACGACTACTTCGATTACTACCGCGGCTACCACGCGTTCTGGAAGTTGTACGGGATCGGTCTCTCGGATGAAGTCCTCAAGAAAGTGTATTACAAGAATGCGTTGACTATCACACCGCGTTTGCCGCAAACGGGGTGGCCGCGCTGAGTCACAAGCCTAAGAGTTAGCGAGTGCCCGTTTGGGGTCAGTCCGGCGACCTGGATGATAGCGCCCCCGGGCTCATCCTCTCCGGTGTTAGGGGTGGCGTCGCTGCGGAACGGCGGCAGCGTTCTATACGGGATACTTTCAATATTCCGTTCCTTATCACACTGGCGCGCGTTAGGTCTCGGTATCAATGGCGAAGAATCGCCACTGACCCTCCCTCGCAACCGTTCCTCTGGTGATGAAAGCCGGCGCGCCGATGCTCGGGGAATGCAACATCGGCGGCCTCTCTTGAACCATAGTAGGGCAGGTGGTGAACGAGATCACTGGCTGGCGGAATCTTTGGGATTGTCACGGCCCCATTGAGTGCACGCGAGACGACGCCATCCTGGGCGCGAATGGCGCGTTGCCTCGAACGTGTCGATCGCGGACTGCTAGAGGTGTGAAACCTTGGTTTGTCTCCTCGACGGTAACGTGAAGCGCGTTGGCAGTCGGGATCCATCGTCGCACCTCCTGAATTGTCTCAATTCCGTGAACATCGCGAAAACGCGACCGTTCGGCACCAATGTGAGGAACTGGTTCGCCTCCGTACTCGTAGGTGTGACAACCGGAGTGATCCATAGTTCGCCGTATTCAGGAGATCGTCATGGGAGCTCGATCGATCGCGTTGCTATTGCTCGCGTTGTCTGCAGGCCCGATCGGCTCACAGGTGCTGCATCCGATCCCGACGGGAACGCTGATCTCGGTGACCATGCACTCTTCCGCGCTCGAGCATAACCTCCTCGGGGACCCGGCCGACCAACGCGTGGACATTTATCTGCCGCCCGGCTACGACCCCAAGTCCAACCGCCGCTACCCCGTCATCTACTTCCTGCACGGACTGCTCGGCCAACCCGACGACTTCACCAAGCCCACCTTTCAGGGCATGACGGTTGAGGGCGCGCTCGACACGCTCATCGCCGCCGGGAAAGTGAAACCGGTGATCGCCGTCGTTCCCAACGGACGCAACCGCTACGGCGGATCGTACTACGCCAACTCCAGTGTCGACGGAAACTGGGAGGACTACATCGTCCGAGACCTGGTGACCTACATCGATTCGCATTATCGAACTCTGCCGAGCGCGAAGAGCAGGGGACTCGCCGGCCATTCGATGGGCGGATTCGGCGCGCTCCGAATCGCGATGAAGCATCCCGACGTGTTCGGTGCGGTGTACGCAATTTCGCCGTGCTGCGTGGGAATACCAACCGAGTTGCCTCCGTCGAATCCCGTCTGGGCGACGGTGAGATCAATGGACTCGGTGTCCGAGATATGGAGCCTGTTCAACCAGGGCAAAATCGAGCCGCTCGAGGTCGTCTCGTTCACGGCGGCGCTGCTTCCCAATCCCGCGGCGCCTCCACTCTACGTGACGCTGCCGGTTGTCGGCGAGGCGGGGCAGGCGCACTACGACTCGGCGACGTATGCGCGCTGGATACGCGAGACTCCGCTCAACATGGCGTCGAGGTACGCTGCCAATCTGCGGCGACTTCGCGGGATCGCGTTCGATGTGGGACTGTCGGATCAGTTCGTACACATTCCGCCAACGACCCAGGCGCTGTCAGATACACTCGACGCGCTCCGAATCAAACACACTTACGAGCGTTTCGACGGCGATCATCGGAACCGACTCGGCGCGCGAATGAGCTCGCGCGTGCTTCCATTCTTTGCGCGAACGCTCGTGTTCTGACGACTTGGTGATGTCGCGAACTCGTCAGGCCGCTGCCAGTCGTCGACTTATGTCGGCCCTTGCACCTTGGTCTGATTTGTCGCTGTTTCAGCATGCCCGAGATTTCACCACCCAGGCTTGCCGACGTCGTGATATCTCATTGCCGCTGGCGCCAGGCGCGCCTTGCTCTGTTGCTCGTGGTTGGTCTCGGCGCCCCCGCAGCGGCGCAGGTGAGGCGCGTGGTATTGCTCTACGACGAGCGTACCGATTTGCCGGGTCTCGCAGTCCTAGACGCGCGGCTGTTCCAGTCGCTGAGGGCCGGCTTTCCAGGTTCGCTCGAAGTCTATCGCGAAGCAATGGACCTGTCCCGATTCCAGTCCAGTCGCTACCAGCCGCTGTTTCAGGATTATCTTCGCGCCAAGTACGCGGACAAGAAAATCGACGTCGTCATTGCCGTGTTAGGCCCGTCGCTCGATTTCATGCTGGCCCACGGAGCGGCGGTGTTCCCGGGTGCTGCGGTCGTCTTCTGCGGAATTGATCGGCGCGAGCTTGGGACTCGACGCCTGCCCTCGCGTTTCACCGGCGTCATCCTCAAGCGTGAGTTCGCGCCGACACTGGCGATCGCGCTTCGATTGCATCCGGGCACGCGCCACGTAATGTTCGTCGCCGGCAGCACCGACTTCGACCGTAGACTCGTCGATGACGCCCGGGCGGAGTTCGCGGCGGTGCCGAGTCCCCTCATCGAGTATCTGGTTGGACTGCCGTTGCCGGTTCTTCTCGACACGTTGGCGCGGCTTCCGCCACAAACGATCGTGCTCTACTCAACAATGTTTGCCGATGGCGCCGGCCAGCCCGTCGTCACCCATGAAATGGCGGGACTGGTTGCCCGCACCGCCAATGCACCAGTCTACGCATTCCTCGACCAGTATCTCGGCCGCGGAATCGTCGGCGGCCACCTGTATAGTCTGGATGCCCAGGGGGAGGTGGCGGCGGGCATCGCTCTGCGACTTCTCGGCGGTGCGTCTGCCTCTACCATGCCTCCCGTGGAAACGGCGGCAAGCGTGGACATGTTCGATTGGCGGCAGCTCAATCGCTGGGGCATCGATGAAAGCCGGTTGCCGGCGGGCGCTGTGATTCGTTATCGCGACACGTCGCCATGGGCCCGGTATCGCACGATGATAATGGTGACGGCCGCCGTGCTCCTGCTGCAATCGTTGTTGATTGCCGCTCTGCTCATCGAGGGGCAGAAACGACGCCGTGCGCAGTCGGCGTTGCGGGAAAGCGAGGCGCGCGCGCAGATCGCGGGCATTTCACTCGGCGTAGGGTTCTGGTCCTGGGAGCCAGACTCCGATCGTATCTGGATCTCGGAGCAGTGTGCCCGGCTGCTGGGCTTCGGCATCGGGGCAGAGATTCCGTTCCGCGCGTTCCTCGAGACGGTGCGGCCACGGACGGGCGGACCACTCGATAACGCGTTCGAGCGCTCGCTCGAGGACAGCGCGCCGTTCGACGGAGAGTGGAGCATCACGCTGAGTGGAGGAGCCGGCGAGCGCTGGGTAGCCGGTGCAGTTCGAGCCAGTACGGATCGGCGAGTGAAGCGCCGCGTGACCGGAGCGCTGATTGATGTGACTGAGCGTCATGCGGCGGAGCACGTCGCAGCAGAGCAGCGCCGGGAGCTGGCGCATCTGGGACGTGTCGCAATGCTGGGCGAGCTGACAGCCGCGCTGGCGCACGAGCTCAACCAGCCACTGATGGCGATTCTCACAAACAGCAACGCCGCGAGACATCTGCTGGAGGCCAAGACTCTGGAGCTCAGTGCGCTGCGCTCGATAATCGAGGACATCGCGGCGGATGACAAACGCGCAGCAGCGGTAATCAGGCACGTACGGAGTCTGATCAAAAAGGACGAGGGGCAGACCGAGGTACTATCACTGAACCGGCTGGTCGAAGGCGTGCTGACGCTGCTGCACAGCGATATTCAGCATCGTGGGGTGGTTGTGAATACGCGCTTGAGCGCTCAGGACCCGACGGTGCTCACGGACGGTGTGCAGTTACAGCAGGTGCTGCTGAACCTGATCATGAACGCGTGCGACGCGATGACTGGTACGCCGCCAACCGAGCGAGTGCTGACGGTCTCGACCAGGCAGGAGGACGACGCGCGCATCGAAGTTCGCGATTGCGGGTGCGGGATTCCTTCCATGGCACTCTCCTCGATCTTCGAGCCGTTCGTCACGACCAAGCGTGATGGCCTCGGGCTCGGCCTCTCCATTTGTCGGTCGATCGTCGTGGCCCACGGCGGTGGAATGTGGGCGCTGAACAATCCAGAGCGTGGCGCAACCTTTGTTGTCTCGCTGCCGCTCGTCGCGGCGAGAGGGCATTTTGTCTCCGGTGTCATGTGAAAAATGATAAAGCCTGTCACGGCGCAACCGACTGGTATAAGGACCCGAGACGGATCGCGCGATAGAAATACGGCACTTTGACGCCACCGTTATTCATCTGCGTTTCCCAGACAACGGTACCATCCCGGGTTACCTCAGCGATCACCGCCGCTGCACCGAAAGCCACGAGGGTGTTGCCGTTGCCGAGACGCTGGGCCGAGCCGGCAAAGGGTGAAAACAGAGCCGGAGAATGACGGTACTGCCAGACCAGCGTCGCAATGTGCGTGGTGAGATTGAGCCTGTACTCAACCGCGCGGCTCTCTGGAGGCGAATGGTGCGCGCCGTTGTCGATGAACAGGAGGTCGCGGTTCGGTAGCACGT
>JBJMOT010000010.1:0-24724 GCA_045803585.1 Gemmatimonadaceae bacterium | reverse complement strand
TGATGAAGCCTTTGCAGCCAGGGCATCATTCCGCCGGCGTCGTCCCGAATCAAGTTGGAGTCGATGCCGTTGGCGTCGAGGACGGCCTGGGCCAGATGCGCATCAACCTCGTTGGCAAACGTGCGAATGACCGTATTGAGCTCTGGCAGGCTTCCCTCCATTGGATCCTCCCCAAAAGCTGGGAAGCTGGATCGCTGACGCGTCAACTGCGCGTCCGCGGTAAAATCTACTCTGTGGCTGGCACACCGTCTGCCCGATTTGACCCTGATGAACCAACCCCGGATCCATACCATGAAAGTGTTCTTCAGCGTGCCGACTGCCCTGGTCCTCGTCCTCGCCAGCACCGTCGGGTGCAGTAAGCAGACGAAAACCAAGGCAGATACAACGGCCGCGACGACTCAGGATACGATGCTGCTTCGCGATCTGGCGGAGGCAAACAAAAACACCGCCGCGGCCGCCGAGGTGGACAATAGTCTTAACACGGTGCGCACTAGCGGAGATAGCGTGTTGTACTCGGGCCAGAGCCAGTCGAGCGGTGTCAATGGCGCGGCGCGAACGACGGTTCCCCAATCGTCTCCCACTTCGACCGGGGCCCCGAGGCTTACGCCGCCGCTCAGGGCGAACGATGCGCCTCGCCCTACTACGGTGCCGATTACTCGCTCACCCGCTTCGAGCGTCTCCACCCGACCGAGGGGCGATCCGTGCGACTCGCCGACCCTTACCGATCAACGGTTTTGTCTGAACCGCTCCATTGCTGAAAATGATGCGGACCTGAATCGGACCTACCAGGAGCTGATCGCGCAGGCGCGAAAGTCAGGGGGCTCTGATCTCGAGGAGAGATTCCGGCAGTCCCAGCGGGAGTGGGTCAATCAGCGCGATGCGGACTGCAGCAGCCAGACAGAGACCAGGGACGGAAAGCTGTGGGCGCGCACAGTTGGGCGCTGTCTCGCGAACTATTCCTCGAGGCGGACCGCGGAGCTCAGTCGGAGCCTAAGTAGTCTCCGCGGCCAATAGCCTCGTGTCGATCCAATCGCTTTCGTCAGCGGATATTCGCGCCCAGCCTGGTGCCTGCACTGGCAAAAGCGCGGCCCTGGAGAAAGGCGTCAATCTCCGACGCCGCTACAGGGCGTGGTCCTATCCAGCCGCCGCCGTAGGACTTTGTCGGAACGGAGACGCCTGCTACTCCGCCCGTCGCACTGATCTCGACGACGGCTGTTGCGTCGACGATGCCTTGGGTGCCGCTGTTGATTACCAGTACCCACTTGCCGGCAGCAGGCTGCTGCCACCGCACGACGTACGTGCCGGTCTGCGATCCCGGCCGGATGTCCAGCCGTACGCTTTGCCGCTTCCCATTCACGACGCCCTCGGCGGTGCCCGTCACTGTTTTGGCTACGATCTCGCCATGATGGTAGGTCCGAACGGTAAGAAAGGCGTCACGCGATGCCCGATCAAAGGGATTTGCGGGGTACTCGATGGCGATCCATGGCGGGCCGGCGAGCGCGGTACTGAAGGCGGTGAGCGTAAGCGCCATCACCAGCGCGAACGAGCGAAGCAGTGGGCGTTTCATGGCAATCTCCTGAGGAAGTTTCACCGGTGGTTATAGCTGACCGATACTTCGGTTTCCGGTGCCTCTGTGATGCCGACCACGTGCTCAGGGTTTAACGGACTTCTATTTCGATGTGCGCAGGGTGACCGATCCCTTGAAAGTTCGGATCGTTACTTTGGCGCCGCCGCCGCCAGCGTCCGTCGTCAGCTCGAACCCACGGCCAAAACGACCAGCTTCTGGTCTGGTGCGGGAAACATTGTTGTTGATCGTGCCTGCAATCGTTGCGACTGAAAAGGAAGCAGCTGTTTTTTCGGGAATGGCGATGTCGATGCCGCCACTGTGGGTATCGAAATCGAATAAGCCACTGCGATCAAGCTGTCCCGCAAAGCTGACGTTCCCTGTGACAGTCTCGATTTTTGTGCGCTCGAACGCGCCGCCCTCGACTTTAACCGCTCCGCTGACGGTCGAGATTCCGGCGTCATTGCTGCCTCCGTGCAGGGTAATCATTCCCGATGCGCTTTTTGCCCGCAACCACGCCGGCGATCCGGAAATGTGGATGTCCCCGTCGATTGCTTCGGCGTTCAGCTCCTTCGGGTTGCCTGTGACATCTATGGTGCCGCTCACTACGTACAGATCGAGTCCGCCGTCGACACCGTTGATATCGATGTTGGCGGTCGCAGTCTTCACCCATAGCCGGATGTGCGCGGGTACCCAGATCTCAAGATTGGCAGGCTTCGGTTCGCGTTGATCGGCGGACTCGATGAACATCTTCGCGCCGGTGTAGCCTCCGCCCGCAAAAAACTGGTCGCCTGGCGCTAACGTGCCTTTGATGAGAACAGTGTCCTTGCTCCAGCCATGGACGATGACGCTCCCGACCATGTTCATGACACGGAAAGCGCCCTCCATTCCGAGCGGTATTCGCCGCTCGATCTTTTTCTGCGCGGCGAGCGGCGACGCCAGCGAAAGACTGAGCATCGCCGCGACAAGTACGCCGGTACTTCTACGTGCCACGCGTTATCTCCGTCGAGCGCCGTAACAGATCCACTTTTTGTCTGTAGTTCGCTGACAGCATCTCCACGAGCAGTTTGTTGGACGGATCGCGCGCCAGGGCGTTGCGCGCCTCGAGAATCGCTTCGTCGATCGTGCGGAGGCTGGCCTTGAGCTGGACTACAGTCTCCGGTGCCAGTGAGGTTTCCTGCTGATCCAGCACGTCCTGGAGCGCCGCAGCGGTACGCAGGTAGTTGTTCTCTTCGATGGTGAAGCTCGCGAGCGTGACGCTGCCTGCACTATCCCCGCGCGACGCGGTTTGACTCGAGTCGTGCGAGCGTGAATTGAGGTACAGTGACGTGAGCGCCGACGACATTATCGCGGCTACTATCGCGGCAGCGGCGGCCAGCATCGCGGGACGTCGCCATTGTGATTTTCGCGAGACAACGCTTTCGGTCGCAGCCGCGGCGCGATCGCGATCGATAGCAGCGCGAATATTCGTCCACGCGTCCGTTGGCGGATCGATCGACTTCGGCAGCTCCGACGCGCGAGTGATAACACGCTTAAGGTCCTCCACCTCCGCGCTGCAGATAGCGCACGCCGCCACGTGATCGGCAACCGAATCACGTGCGTCCTCGCTGAGGTCGCCCGTCACGTAGTCGTCGAGAAGGTGTCTGATCACGTCGTGCGTCATGAGTTCCTTTCCTCTGTTTTCCCTTCCAGCCGCTCACGGAGCAGCCGTCTGGCACGGTGCAGCTGCGCCTTCACCGTTCCAACGGAGACACCGAGCTGCTGAGCGATCTCCTGGTGCTGATAACCTTCGATATCGTGCAGCACGAAGGCGAGACGGGCTCCCTTTGGCAGAGACGCCACCGCTTCCTCCATTTCCATCTTCAGGTCAACGCCGCTCGAGCGCGCCGCCCCCGGCAGCAATGACGTGTCTTCCATCGACAGTACCCTCGCCGAGCGACGTCGGTCGCTTCGCGCATTTTCGAGCATGGTGTTGACAGCCATTCTATGGAGCCAGGACGAGAACGCGCTGTCGCCGCGAAAAGTCTCGAGCCTTCGCCATGCCTTGATGAAAACGTCCTGCATCAGCTCGGTTGCTTCCGATCTGTCGCCCGCCTGAAGACGGATACACAACGCGTAGAGACGTCCCGCGTGTTCGCGATACAGGACTTCGAACGCACCAACGTCCCCAGCGCACGCCCGCCGGATACAATCCAGGGTCGCGGCCTTTTCTTCACTAATCGTGGACGGGAAAGGCTCGACTGTGTCTGAGGCCACCGCGCTCGTCTTCATTTCAACCGGGAATGTGATGCCGACCGGGTTTGAAAGGTTGGAAGCGGCCTACTCTATGTCGCCGCCCAGGTCGAATTTGGCACGGGTAAGTCCGATGATTCGATCGAGCCCGGCCTTCACTTCCGGAGGGAGATCCCGACGATTCATGAGACGCTCGGCCTCAGCCCGGATCGAGTCGAGGGCTTCCATGAAGTTTCCCTTCTTCAGCTTTCCGGTATCGTCGGCCATGGATCGGATGGTTGCGGGTTGTTAGGCGCGCGCGAGCTGAGCTGGCTTGCCGCCGGGTAGCTGGGGCGTCGGGCGGCGCTCGCCAACCTGCTGACGCCACATCGCATAGTAGAGGCCGGTTCTCTCCAGCAGGTCTTCGTGCTGGCCAACCTCCACTATTTTGCCGCGCTCGAGAACGTAGATGCGATCGGCGTGCATCACGGTGGACAGGCGGTGCGCGATGAGGATGGTAATAACCTCGCGTGAGCTGGCGACGTCACGCATGGTGCGACTGATCTCCTCCTCGGTGAGCGAGTCGAGAGATGACGTCGCTTCATCGAAGACAAGGAGATGCGGGTTACGCAGCAGCGCACGGGCGATCGACAGCCTTTGCTTCTCGCCACCAGAGACTTTCACGCCGCCTTCACCAATCAGAGTGTCGAGACCTTTATCCGCTCGCGCGAGCAGCGTGTTCGCCGCCGCCTTGTGCAGCACGTCCAGACACTCGGCGTCGGTCGCGTGCGGATTCACGAACTTCAGATTCTCCCGAATCGTTCCCGAGAAAAGCTGGGCGTCCTGCGTGACCAAACCAATTCGCTCACGCAAGCGGTCGAGATCAACGTCAGCGCCGGCGACGCCGTTGTACAGAATCTGGCCTTCCTTCGGTATATAGAGACCAACCAGCAGCTTGACGAGCGTGGTCTTACCCGCGCCCGAGGGACCGACGAAAGCGATAGTCTCGCCTCGCTGCACGTCGAACGAAATGTCGGTGAGCGCGGGAGTGTTCGCGCTCTGGTGCATAAAGCCGACGTTCTCGAACTCCAGCTCCTCGATATCCGTGATCGGCACCGGTGCCTGTGGCTTGGGATCCTTCGGCGTCTCGAGAATTTTCTGGAAGTTCGCGAGCGAGACTTCGGTCTCGCGATAGACGTTGATGATGTTCCCCAGCTCCTGCATCGGGCCGAAGATGAAGAAGGAGTAGAACAAAAGTGAAAAGAATTGACCGACCGTGATCTTCTGGGTGAAGATCAGATACAGCATCATGAAAAGGATCAGCGTGCGCAGCAGGTTTACGCACGTGCCCTGGATGAAACTGAGGCTGCGGATGTACTTCACCTTTTTGAGCTCGAGCTTGAGGATTTTCTCCGTAGTGGCGTTCAGTCGCACTACTTCCTGATCCGCGAGCCCCAGACTCTTCACCAGCTCGATGTTTCTTAACGATTCAGTCGTCGAGCCGGCCAGGGCTGTCGTCTCGGCGACAATCACTTTCTGGATGTTCTTGATGCGTCCACTCAATGCCCAGCTCAACGTCCCGAGCAAAGGAACTGTAGCGAGAAACGCCGGGACGATCACCCAGTGCACCGATAACGCGTAGATGATGACGAACACCACACCGACGAGGGTGGTGAAAATCAGGTTGATAGAAAGCGAGATGAACTTCTCTACATCCGACCGCACTTTCTGCAGCTTGCCGAGGGTCTCGCCGCTGCGCTGATCCTCAAAGACCGAGTACGGCAGCTCCAACGAGTGTCTGATGCCGTCCGAGTACATCTCGGCGCCGACGCGCTGGACGATGACGTTGACGTAATAGTCCTGAAAATTCTTGGCAACACGCGAGACGAAGGCGACACCCATCGCCATCAGGAGCAGCGTTCCGGCGCCTTTGATGAACGTGCGGGTCTGATACTCACGGAACCGCGTGGCGTAATCGTCGATTACGTGGCGGAAGATGAGCGGGTCGAGAAGTGAGAAGACCTGATTGGTCGCCGCCAGCACCAGCGCCAACAGAATCAGCATCCGGTACTTGTGGAGATACGAGTAGAGAATATTCATGCTATTGCTGTTTGGTTGCCGCTGGAGAACCACGGGTGAAGAAGATGTAATCGGTTGGGGACGGCGTATCGCCCCCCGCACGCACCAGCGAAGCTATCTGGGCGCGATGATACGAGCCGTGCATGAATACGTGGGTCAGGATGTCTTCGACGGTCGACGTGTACTGATCCCCGGTGCTGTTCTTGTACGTGATGCCGCGCTCGAGGGCGTCGTCCGTTAGAGCGTCAACCAGCTTGCGGTACTGCGCTGCGTTTTCGGCGGCGAGCGCCTCACACTCAACGAGCCCCAGACCGGGCCAGACAGCGAATCGCGGCGGCATGCCATACAACCGCGAGAGCCAGACGTGCTCGGAGCCGAGTATGTGGGCGTAGGTCTCCAGTGCCCTGGCCGGCGGATTAGCCGCGGAGCGCAGGCTGGTAAGCGCCCGCTGGTCTGCCCATTCCAGGTGTTGGACCAGCCGTGCGAAGTGCTGCTTGAGATCACTCATTCAGGAACCGGTCCTCGTCGAGTCGCCGCAATGTTCATGGATGATAATAGCCTCGCCCCATTGCCTGCGACCAGACGTTTTTCTACTCTGAATCATGCGTCGGAGATTGTTAGTCCTCGCCTTCGCTCAATTGCTCGTGGTCCAGAGCGAGGCTGTTGCGCAGACCGACACAGTTTCGCATTCCGGTCATGACGGCTTACCCGGGCTAGCCTGGATCGAGCCACTGGGGATCGCTGTCTCGACGGCTCTCGACCCGGAAATACGCGAATGGGCCCATCGCCAGCAGTCTCACTCACTGGATCATCTCGCCAGCTTAGCAAACCGGCTCGGCACCGCGCGAACTCTAGTGCCCGCGATGGCATTGACCTACGGAGCGGCTGCTTTGACGGGGCGCGAATCGCTTGCCAATGGCACTCTAAAAACCGCGGCTGCGTACATCGCGTCTGATCTCGTGGAATCGGCACTCAAGCCGGTTATCGGCCGCGAGCGCCCGCACGTTTCAGGAAATTCACATCGCTTTCATCCGTTCACGAGCAACGGCGATTGGCACTCATTGCCGTCGGCACACGTCGCTCATATCGCGTCGATTGCGGAAGCGATATCGCTCCAGGCAAAGTCGACGCCGGTGACGCTGCTGTGCGACGGGCTGGTATCACTGGTCGCGTGGGATCGCGTTTATGAGGACCAGCACTGGACGAGCGATGTCGCGGTGACCCTTGCTTTGACGAACGCCGTCAGTCGAGCAACGATCCATTGGCTCGAGTCTCGCAAGTCCCACTGACCAACACTGCAAACGTCTGACAAGTACTTATATAGTAGTAACGACGCTTCGCGGCCGACCCTACACCTCTCCACCCGACTCAGATGATCGCCACTTCCTACCGCCGGCCTTTGCTGACGGCCTGCCTTGTCTTTACGCCGTTCAGCAGTGGCGTTGCGCAGTTGACGTATCAGTCGCCACCAGCGGACCTCGTGAAAATTCTCGAGGCTCCCGCGAATCCAGTGACATCGGTAAGTCCGAACCGGCGCTGGGTTCTCGTCACTATCGGTGATCCGCGAACCGTCTCCATCAGCGATATGGCTGACTCTGCGTACTACCTTGGCGGCAGCAAGATCAGAGCGAACCCCGATCATCGCGTCGAGAACATTGGCATTCGCTCGGCGACAGTCAGCAGCATCGATGGCAAGGTCGTGCGCTCACTCGAAGTTCCCGCCGGCGGACGCGTTGGAACGGCGACGTGGTCGGTGAGTGGAGACAAGCTCGCCTATACCACGATATCGAAGGGTGCGATGGCGCTGGAGGTAATGGACCTTCCGAGCGGCAACGTTCGGCGCGCGAACGGAGGCGGGCTATCGGGAAAGATTGGCGATCTCGATTGGTCGCGCGACGGAAAAGACATCGCATTCACCACTACGACATCAACCGGAACCTCGCTGTGGGTCGCTGACGTTGGAAGCGGTGCCACGCGCCGCCTGACTTCGCCAGATCTCAATTTCACTACGGCCCACGGAAATGTTGTCGACGATCCCGGTTGCAACTGGCTGAACGGGAAAGCGCCTTTGGTGTGCAGATTGTGGCCGGCCAATCGCGGTGCCGCACCAAGAAGCTCTGAAGTCCCGGGCGGAGTGATCGTTCAGGAATCGTACGGCCGGTCCGCGCCGGCGCGAACCTATGAGTACCTGCTGCAGGGACCGACGGATGAAGCGCTCTTCGACTACTACTTCACGGATCAGATCGCTCTGGTCGCACTGGATGGTCGTGTAACGCCAGTCGGACAACCCGGAATTCATTCGCGCGTCGCGCCATCGCCCGATGGGAACTATCTGCTCGTCGAGACGGTGCAGCGGCCGTACTCCTATCAAGTGCCGATGGATGTATTCCCATCACGCACCGAAGTCTGGAACCTGAAGGGCCAGGTTCTGCGCGAGATCAGAAACTCTCACGTGGCAGAAGAGGCGCCGAGCGCACGGGATGCGGTTTTGCCGGGAGTGCGCAATGTGAACTGGCGGCCGGATGCGCCGTCGACGCTTGTTCTGGTAGAGGCGCTCGATGGCGGCAATCCACGCACAACGGTTCCGAAGCGCGATCAGGTCTCGCTGCTTTCGGCACCGTTCGCCGGACCCGCAAAGCCGTTCTTGCAGACCGAGTATCGGTTTGGCGGTATCACCTGGGTTTCTCCGAGCACGGCGTTTCTCGTCGACAGGCTTTCGCGCGGTGCCAGGCGCCGGGTGTGGATGATCGACCCGTCTGCGGCAAACGGCGGCAGTCCCAAATTGATTTGGGATCGCAGCACTGAGGATCGCTATTCAGATCCCGGCTCGTGGGTTATGGCGCTCGATCCGCGAACCGACGAGCTCGCGCCACTTCGCTCAAGCGATGGCAAGTATCTCTACCTGCGGGGCAGTGGTGCGTCGGCGGAGGGCGAGCGGCCGTTCATCGACCGGTTCGATCTTGCAACCGGGAAATCGGAAAGACTGTGGCAATCGGCGGCACCGAATTACGAGGAAGTCCTGCAGGTGGTCGATCCCGATGCCAGCCGGATCATCACGCTCCGGGAGTCGCCGACGGATCCTCCGAATGTTTTCGTCCGCGATCTCAAGAACAAGCTCCTCGCGCAGGTGACGAAGCTCGGTGATCCGGCACCTTACTTCGCGAACGTGAAGAGCGAGCTCATCACCTACACGCGCGCGGATGGCGTCAAGCTCTCCGCGACGATGTACCTGCCGCCGGGTTACGACAAGTCGCAGGGCAGGCTGCCGTTCTTTTTCTGGGCGTATCCGCGAGAGTTCCAGTCGGCTGACGCCGCCTCGCAGCTCGTCGGCTCTCCCTACGAGTTCAAGCGGCCCGGGCGACAGAACTACATGATGCTGCTGATGCATGGTTACGGAGTTCTCGACGGACCGACGATGCCGATCGTCGGCACCGGTGGAAAGGAACCCAATGACACCTACGTGCAGCAGCTCGTCGCCAGTGCGCAGGCAGCAGTCGACAAAATCGTAGATATGGGAGTCGCCGATCGCGACCGCATCGCAGTCGGCGGACATTCGTACGGCGCTTTCATGACTGTGAACCTGCTGGCGCACTCTGATCTATTCAGAACGGGAATCGCCGAGAGCGGCGCTTACAATCGGACGCTCACGCCATTCGGTTTTCAGGCGGAGCCGCGGACTTACTGGGAAGCGCCCGAAGTCTACAACGCAATGTCGCCGTTCAACTACGCCAACAAAATCAACGAGCCCGTGCTGCTCATTCACGGTCAGCGCGACGACAACTCCGGAACCTTTCCCATACAGTCGGAACGCCTTTTCGCCGCGATCAAGGGCAACGGCGGCAGCGTTCGCTACGTGCAGCTACCGCTCGAGCCTCACGGGTACACGGCCATCGAGACCCAGCGTCACCTGCTTTGGGAGTACATCAACTGGCTCGACAAGTACGTGAAGAACGCGAGTCCTCGCGCTGCTACCGCGGCGACGGGAGGGTCACTAACACCGAAGTAGCGAGAAGAACGAGCGCGGCGAACGTCAGCTCCATCGTCGACGAGCGACGAATAGTCTCTTCCGAGCCGCTTTCTCCCAGTGTCGGACGAACGCGCTTCCAGTTCCACGCACCCATTAGTACGACCATCAGAACGAAAACGAGCTTCACCATAAGCGCGATTCCGTAGCTGGTGGTCCAGAGCGCGGACACATGCTTGAGATGCAGCCACGCAGTGGTAAGGCCCGTCAACGCCACAATAGACGCAGCCGTCAGAGCCAGTGGCGAAAACGAATTGACCAGATCGCAAACAAGCCCGGCGCGCGGCAATCCCGGCGTGCCGATTTTCATCACACCCCTGATTCCGACGAGTGTCAGCACGAGCAGCGTGCCGAGCCATGTCGACGCAGCGAGGATGTGAACGGCGTTTGCGCGTCCAGCCCAGTTTCGGCCGGTGTACAGCGGTTGCAGCACCACGATCAGCGTCGCCGCCGCCGCCAGAGCCCAACCCAATCCGGGCGATGCACGGACGACAGCGAATCCAATCAACGCCAGAACCAGCAGCGCCATCTTCAACTCGAACGGCGCGAGGTTTTTGGGGAGGGTTGCGGCGAATGCCTTGTGCTCGACGATGGACCTCACGTACGGTCCGCCAAGAAATGCGATGAGCAATAACACCACTCCGAGCACGCCGAGCAGCGCGGCGTTATCCGCCCGCAGAATCCGACGTGCTTCATCGGAGATTCCGCGCACGCGACGAACTATCCCGTACCGGAAGCCGAGTGCGCCGATGGCGAAGAAGTAGCCGACGAATTGGACGAGCTCGAAAAAAGCATCGCGGTAGGAGAAACCCTCTGGGGGCGGCGGTCCTGGTGGCGCTGCCTGCGCACTCTGAGCCACAGCCTGAATGAGATGGATCGTCGCTCTCACTGGCTCCCCATTTCTTTCTTTATTATGGATGACTCGTACTTCGCCAGCAGGTCTGCGGGCCCGTCGTATATCTCCACCGCGCCTTTGAGATCCGCGTCTTTCCAGCCTCCGGATCGAAACCCGATTATGCGCACGCCCGCTCTGCCGGCCGCTTCGATGTCATACGGCGTATCACCAATCATGACCAGCTGATTGGCTGCAATATCACTCTCTTCGATGGCCGCATGCACGATGTCGGGGTCAGGTTTTGATCGCTTGGCATCGCTGGCCGTGGCCTTTTCCTCCATCAGCCCTTCGACCTCGGCAGCCTTCAACAGGCCTTTCAGCTCCTGATCCTTGGCTGAGGTCGCCACTATCGCTTTCAGTCCATCCGCGCGAACGCGCGACACGAGATCACGTGATCCGGGAAGAGGACGCAGGCGGGGCAGGTACTTCTCTCGAAAGATTTCCGAGCGACGATGCGTCAGTCGCTTGCCTTCTTCGCTTTCGTTGCCGACGCCGATGGTTTTGGGGAGGAGCTTGTCGGCGCCCATGCCGATCAGTGGTCTGACGATGTCAAACGGCACGTCGTAGCCAGCTTCCGCGAACGTGTCCACCCAGGACTCCGCATGCGCGTCGTTGCTGTCTACGAGCGTGCCGTCAACGTCGAAGATTATTCCCTTGAGCAACAGCTACTTCAGGGTCTTCTGAATCGATTCAGCCTTGGTGAGATGCCCCTGAACGACCGGTGCTGCTTTCTGAATCAGGTTCTTGAGCTCCGAGTTCTGCGTCTGGCCGGCAGATTTCGTCGCCAGATCGAGGACCGCTTTGTGAGCGTTGACCTCGGCGTCGATGTAGGCCTTGTCGAAATCCTTGCCTTTCGCCGTCGAGTTGAGAGTGTTGGTCTCGTCCTGAGCCATCGATGTCACAGGATCGTCGGAGGGAGCTGCTGGCGTGACGTTCAGCTTCTTGGCGAGAGCGGCGCCCTGCGCGCGAAGCTGGTGGTGATCTCTCGTCATGCGCCGCCCGAACTCACGAACTTCTGAAGAGGTCCCCTTGGTGACGGCGATGGCTCCGGCCGAGCTGTCAGCGGCGTTCGCTTCATCGAGTAGCGCGAAGATGTTGGCATCCGACCAGGTTCCGGACGCAGGAGCGTTGGTCGACATCGCGGAGGTATCGCCCATCGTCGTAGTGCTGGACGCGGCCGCGGTGGTATCAGACGCGTAGTTGTCTTTCTTGCTGCATGCGGCCGCAGCAAGGACCGCGACTGCGAGCATCGCCACTTTCGATCTCGTTCCGTTGATCAACATCGTGCCTTCTCCTCCCCATCCGGGGTCAAGAAAAAAACCGCCCCGCTAATCGAAGCGGCAATTCTGTTTTACCGGAAGGCAGACTTGGCAAAAACCGTACGCGGTACGCCGTTCCCGCTACTGTGCTCGCGCCTCGCTGTTTGACGTCACGCTCAGCCGGTTGAATACAGTGGCGTCGTTGAATCGCGAGAACGCGCTTTTGACGTCGAGGGCGAGTGACTTGAACCTGTCAGCAGTGCTCGCGGGCACTTGTACGGTAGCAAACAATATCACGGCAAACAGGTCGCCGGTCGCGAGCATGCCTCCGAAGCCGAGGACTGATTTGATTCCGTGACGGACGACGAACTCCTCCTGCGCCGGTATGTACGGACTGCCCAGCGCGTGCTCGACATGGAAGACTCCATGTCGTTTTCCGGCGAGCTCTTTGACGATGTCTGGCGTCGGCTCGATCACCTGGCTGATGTCCAGTCCAAGGTCCTTGATCAGCTGGGAAATCATCGGCGCCTTCTCGACGATCTCCGGACTAGGCAAAGGAATGGCGCGGTGTCCACGCGAGAGATGCCGCGAATTCCAGCTGCCGGTTGAACCAACCGTCGCCATCAGCGTCAGACATTTCATGTCGGGACGCGAAGGCGAGCCGCCCAGAACACCCAGCGCGAACCGCTGGAGATCCGGCTCGAGTGACCCGAACGCGACGGTTCGGTAGCAGCGTACCAGCGCGCACGCACGCTCGACGCCGGGTCCGTGCAGCTCGTCGTAGAGGAATTTACAGACACGCTGCGCGGACGCCTCGAGCGATGACATACCGGACGCGGTCTCACGCAATCTGAGACTGCACTTCAGCATGTCTCCGAGGTCGAACCTGGTCAGATCGTAGGTCATGGCGTAGTCTTTATTTCCCGTCTACCTCAGCAGGATATGCGCACCTTTATCAATAGATATGCACCTTCTGCACCCGCACCGACAAGCGATCGTTTGGTCCGGGACTGGGGGAAGAAACTCGCCGGGATCCTTCTCGCCGGCGTAATAGCGTGCGCCGCCAGCGCGGCAAGCGTCGGTGGTGGACGCGCACCGCGACTCCAGGTGGTACACGCGGACACCGCCGCCCTTCGCAGGAAGCTCGACTCTATCGCCGATGCGCACCACGGGATTGTAGGCTACAGCGTAATCGATCTCGAGTCCGGAGCGCGGATCAGCAGACGCGGGGATGAAACCTTCCCGACGGCGAGCCTCATAAAGGTCGCGATCCTGGTGACGGTTTACGATCTGGTGGCGAAAGGGCAGCTGTCACTGGACGATCCGTTAACGGTTCTGAAGATCGACCAGGTGCCGGGGTCAGGGGTTATCCAGTTCCTGCACAACGGCACTATGCTGACGGTGCACGATGCGGCCTGGCTGATGTCGACGATCAGCGACAACACCGCCACCAACCTGCTGCTGGATCGCATAATCATCCGGAGAGTCTGGGCGAAGATGGATTCGCTCGGACTTCAGCACACCCGCGTTCACTCGAAGAGTTTTTTGCGCAATTCCAGCGTGGCGATGGACAGCTCCGTGAAGTACGGACTGGGCGTAACCACGCCAAACGAAATGGCGCACCTGTTCGAGCTGCTCGCCCAGGGGAAAGCGGTAAACCCTGCGGCCGATTCGGCGATGCTCGACATCCTCGAGCATAACACCACCGACTTCATGCTGCAGCGTTATCTGGAAGGAGCGCGGGCGGCACACAAGGATGGCGAAACTGATGCGGTGCGAACCGAGTGCACCCTTTGGTATCTGCGAAACCGTGTGGTCGCCTGTGTGATGACGAAGGAGAACAAGGACCAGCGTTGGATCATCGACAACGAGCCGCAGCTGACGATGGCCAACATGGGACTCGCTATCGTTAACGCATTCGGCGGAGTTCCGCCGGCGCCTCCCTCGCAGTAGAGACGCTAGACCATTCGATTGCGGCCGCTCATTCGTGCGGCCATTGCCCTCACATCCGAGGGCGTGAGCACCACTTCATAGGAGGCCGACCGCTTGTCGTAGTGCGTGAGCAGCTTTTCGGCGCCCGGCGCAATCACCGCACGCTCGTAATCTTCGCCGGCAAAATGCTTCACCGCGTCGATGTCAGTGAACTGGGTGATAGTTACAAACTCGACTTCGTCGTTGGCAGCCTCGCGTCGCATTAGGTACGCGCCAGTATATCCTCGTATCCGATGGAGTCCGGGAAGAAATTCCCCGCGCAGAAGCTTTTCGTATTTGTCCGCGTTCTGCCGCGTGGTCCAGCCGTGCCAGATTCTACTGATCATCCAAACACCCTCGCTTCCTGCGAACGCCTCGTCGCGCCGCATATTCGCACCGTGTCCCGGCCCTTACTCAGTGGCCAGTACGTTCCACCGTCTTTCCGGTGAAGTTCTCGGTACTGAGATCTTTCGAGGACAATGACCGGACATACGCCGTCAGCATCCAGATCTGATCATTCGTGATACGTCCGCCCCACGCCGGCATTCCGTCGGGCCGTCCCTGATAGATGGATTCGAAGACTTCCCCTGCCGAACCACCGAAGTGCCACCGTCCGTCCTGAAAGCTCGGCCCCATCGCGCCGGAGCCATCCGCACCGTGACAATCAAGACAGTTATAGGCGACGAATAGCTTGGCACCCGTTGCAATCGCGCCCTTGTCGGTCTCGTAAGGATTTCGCAACGACTGAAGTTTTGCGGATGCCGGGAATCCCGCGGGAAGAATTTCTGGATGCTCGATGAAACGCAGGCTGTCCCCCGCCACCAGCAATTTGCTGGTCGAGGTATCTCTGTCAGGAGCGGCAGCCGCCGAGCTCACGCTGTCGTCGGCTCCCGCGTCGCGAGCCGACGAAACCTTGCAGGCGATCGGCAGCGTGGCGGCCAGCAGAGCAATGGCCATTGAGCGCCTCATAGTGAAAACACGAATAGCTCTCCACCCCAGCTCGTCCACCTGCTGATGTCCGGCAGCGTCGTTCCGCGCTCACGGACATCGTAGGGCAGGTTCGCCGCAACATCTCCAGCAATGAGCAAACCCATGTCTCCGCCAATCCCTGCATAAATCGCCACATACTGCTTGCCATCGGGCCCGGAGTATGTGACAGGATTCCCCACCACTCCCGAACCGACCTTGAACTGCCAGAGGACTTTTCCGTTTCGCGCATCGACAGCTTTGAACCAGCCATCGAGAGTTCCGTAGAATACGACTCCGCCGGCCGTGGCGAGCGCGCCGCCCCATACCGGGTAGGGCTCCTTGATCCCCCAGACTTTTTTCCCGGTCGTTGCATCCCAGGCGATGAACTCGCCGCGATATCCGCCCGGACCGCCTTTCTCCGGAGCATTCCCGCCGATGAACGGAGTGCCGGCGATGTACGTCACCGCGCGCGCCTGAAAATCCATGCAAAGATTGTTGGTCGGCACATAGAACAGTCCGGTCTGCGGTGAGAACGCAGCCGGCTGCTGATTCTTTCCGCCCTCGAGACTCGGACAAATGTCCTTCACATTCTTGTCCTGCGCCGTCTTCTTCGTCTCGACCACGTTCGGGCGGCCGGTAGTCAGATCCACTCCCGTCGCCCAGTTCATCGGCACGAACGGCTCGGCGAGAATTACTTCACCAGTCGCTCGGTCGATGGTGTAGGCGAATCCGTTGCGATCGAAATGCACGAGGGCCTTTCGTGTCTGACCCTTGATCGGCAGATCGACGAGAATGTTCTCGTTGACCGCGTCGTAGTCCCACATGTCGTGGGGTGTCACCTGAAACGCCCAGACTATTTCGCCGGTGTCCGCATCGCGCGCTAGAATTGCTGCCGTCCATTTATTGTCGCCAAGGCGCTGATTCTCGTTCCACGGTCCTGGATTGCTGGTGCCGTGGTAAATCAGGTTGAGCGCGGGATCGTACGAGAGCCATCCCCATACCGCGCCGCCGCCAGTCTTCCATGTGTCGCCGGGCCATGACGAAACGCCGAGGTCCTTGCCGCGATCGTGGGCGTAGAAAGTCTTGAACCTCGGGCCGACTTTGACGTCCTTGTCCGGTCCGATGTTGTAGGCGCGCCAGACTTCTTTTCCTGTCGACGCATCGAGCGCGGCGATCCAGCCGCGCACACCCATCTCGCCGCCGCTCGAGCCGACGATCACTTTTCCCTTCACCACGATGGGCGCCATGGTGATCGTTTCTCCGCGGGAGAGGTCGCCCATCCTCGTGCGCCATACCTGATTCCCGGTCGCGGCGTCGATGGCGATCGTATGGCCGTCGAGAAGGTTATAGAAAATTTTTCCATCGGCGTAGGCGGCGCCGCGATTGACGACGTCGCAGCACGCTCTGCCGATCGCCTGCTGCGCGTTATCCGGACGGAATTTCCATTTGAGCGGCTGACCCGCCTGCGAGAGGTCGATCGCGTATGACACGTTCGGATACGGCGTGACGACATACATCGTGTTGCCGACGACGAGCGGCTGGCCCTCGTGTCCGCGCAGAACGCCCGTCGAGAAGGCCCACGCAACGCGAAGGTTCGCCGCATTCTGCGGAGTGATCGTTGCGAGCTCGCTGTAGCGCGAACTGGCGTAGTCGCCGGCAGGCATCTGCCACTCGCCAGGCGGGCCAGCGTGTGGCACCGCGATCCTCGCTCCCGAAACCGACGCCGAACCAGTTGCTGCGGATGACGTCACCTGCGGATCCTGGCTGGCGGCGCTGTCGGCGCCGGTACTCGGTCGCTCGGTTCTGCAGCCGACAGCGATAAGGATTATCAGACCTGCTCGAATATCCGCCTTCATCGATCTCCCGGTCTCGATTCGGTTATTTCGGAATCAGGTAATCCTGTGCGGCGATGATCTGCCAGCGCCCCTTCCGCCGCTGCCATGTATCGGTGAACTGGTACCGTCGATCGAAACGACCTTTCTCTCCCTTACCTCTCAGGTGCAGCACGCCGGTGACGACGTGTACATCCCCGAAGTCGTGGAGCTTCATCCCTTCGTTGCGCGCCCACTCGACGTGATCGGAGCCAGTCACGCTCTTCATCACATCGGCGCGGGTCATGACCGCGGCATCTTCGGTGTAAACGAAGTTGGGCGCGAGCAGCCGGTCAAAGGTGACGGTGTCTCGGCGGACGAGGGCCGACGTCCACTGATCTTCAAGCTTGATTGGTGTGGATGCGGTGCCGGAATTCTGCGCGACGGCGGGAGTCGCGGCGACCAGCGCGAACAGCAGAACGGTGGGATGGCATCTCATCGTAAGTCCTCGTCGGGCCATATCTGGTGAAGTGCGGGTGGTCCTGTTAGCCGCAAGCATCCGGCCGTTGATGCGTCAAACGATGTACGGGATGAACCGCTTGCACTCCTGCATATAGATGCTGTAAGGCTGACCAATGGTCGTGAGCAGTGCCCGTTCCTCCACACTCACACGATAGCCATACACGAGGATTGACGAAATCGTGAGGAGCATCAGGCTGAACCAGCTTCCCAGCGACAGGCCGATACCGATGAACATCATCATGGCGGCCGTATATGATGGATGCCGGACGAGTCTGTACGGTCCCGACCGGATCACTGGCTGATCCTGTTTCGCCCTGACGTCGCCAGTGAAATATTCGCCGAGGGTCCGCCAGCAGTAACGTCTGAGCAGGCTGCCAAGGAGGATCGAGGTCACTCCAATGGCGAAGAGCGGCAGTTTCAGGCGCGGTGGGACAGAACCGGTCGCGGCGAACGCCAGAAAAAAAGCGGCGAGAAGCGCGATCTGCATCCCGCCGAGCAGAAGCCGCATCGATCCACTGTCTTTCGAGCCGGCGTCCTTAACACCCTTCAAGCCGCCGCGCACGATTCTCCACTCCGGCAGGAACGACCAGAAATACACGATCCAGAAGACGAGCGCGTACGGCCAGACGAACGGCAAAGGTCGCAACTGTCAGCTCCGGCGAGACAACTGAGGCTCTAAATAGCACCAATATTGCGCCTGTCGCAAACGTGACCACTGCATCCCGCGAGTCGGACAACCGGCCGCGCCGAGCGCCGCATCTTACGCGTGCCTTACAACACCGCAACTACCGCCTCTTCTTCAGTGGGCAGACTGTTTCGCTCGTCGGGACCTGGATCACCCGAATCGCTACGAGCTGGCTGGTTTATCGACTGAGCGGATCGGTGTTTCTTTTGGGAATCGTCGGTTTTTTTGGCCAGATCCCGACTTTGATTCTCGCTCCGTTCGCCGGCGTTCTCGTCGACAGATGGAATCGCCACCGCATTCTCCTGATCACGCAGGTTCTGTCGATGCTCCAGTCGGTGGCGCTCGCAGTGCTGACGTTTGCGGGAATCATCACGGTTGTCGATGTGCTGACACTCCAGGTTGTGCAGGGGATTATCAACGCCTTCGACACACCTGCGCGGCAGGCATTCGTCGTGGAGATGGTTGAAGACCGGGCAGATCTCCCCAACGCGATCGCTCTCAATTCCTCGATGGTGAACGCCAGCCGGGTGATCGGACCGTCCATCGGCGGCATCATCATCGCCGCGGTCGGTGAAGGCTGGTGCTTCGCAATCGATGCTGTGTCCTACGTGGCTGTCATTGCATCACTGATGGCGATGCGAATCGTGAAGCTCGAGCGCGCACGCCCTGATACGCGGGTGCTGGAAGAGCTGAAGAATGGATTCACCTATGTCGCGCGGTTCGCGCCGGTCCGTGAATCGTTGTTGCTGCTCGCGCTCGTTGGAACGATGGGCATGCCTTACACCGTGCTCATGCCGGCGATCGCCTCGAGTGTCTTGCACGGAGGCCCACACACACTCGGCTACCTCATGACCGCATCCGGAGTAGGCGCTTTGGGCGGCGCTCTCTACCTTGCATCGCGAACGACCGTGCTGGGGCTCGGACGCGCCATCGTCGCCGCGACGATGACCTTCGGAATGGCCCTCGCCGCTTTTTCGTTCTCACGCACTCTGTGGCTATCACTGCTGCTGATGCCGTTCGTGGGCGGCGGGATGATGGTGGAGATGGCGTCCACCAACACCATCATTCAGACCATTGTCGACGATCAGATGCGCGGCAGAGTTATGGCGTTCTATACGATGGCGTTTCTGGGCACGGCTCCCCTTGGCAGCCTGCTTGCCGGATTCGTCGCCGACCATATCGGCCCGATGAAGACGATTCTTCTTGGTGGAACGAGCTGCATTATCGCCGGCGCTATCTTCGCGATGAGACTCCCGAAGCTACGGTCGCACGTGCGCCCGATTTACATCGAGCGTGGGATTCTGGCAGCTGCGGAGATCGAAGGCGGATCCAAAGCGCTTTAGTCAGCGACCGTTATTGGTAGATTAATTGCGGGCGAACCAACCCTTTCGCGTCGCATCACGAGGACGATTTGCAACAGGCCACGACAGTACAACCCGCTCCGACCCCAGCTGCCCCCGCGGCGCCGGTTCTCGCCGGACGCGCGAGTCCCAGTGCGAGCGCCATTTATGAGGGGTTCAAGGCGCAACGTGAAGTGCTTCAGGGGCAAATGAATGACCTCGAAGGCACACGCCGCCAGATCACTAATCAGCTCGAGGATCTCTCAGCCGATTCGCCGGAACGCAAGCCGCTGGAGGACCGGGTTACCACCATCGATACCCGGATAAAAGCCGTCGATCAGATGATGGCGGGAAACGCGGCGCAACTGGCGTCGGCAGCCGCGGTTCCCGGAGCGATAGTCGAGCATCCACGAATAAACCCGAACAGAGATGGACCGCCCGAAGAAGTCTACGTAGTCGGCACGATTTTCATGCTCATTACACTGCTGCCGCTTTCGATCGCTCTGGCGCGGCGCATTTGGCGCAGGAGCGCCGCCGTGGTTACTTCATTTCCCAAAGAGCTGAGCGACCGCCTGCTGCGCCTCGAGCACATGACGGAAGCTACTTCTCTGGAAGTTGAAAGAATCGGCGAGGGCCAGCGTTTTCTGACCAAGCTCTTCACCGAGGGTGAGGGCGCGCGCGCACTCGGTGCCGGCGCCGCCAGGCCAGTCGAGACCAGGCCGCAGCCGGCGCGGGACAGAATCCCCTAAGCGAGGCCACCGCGTTTGACGCGGTGGCCGATAGTGCTAGCCGAGCGGGATTCTGGATTTGTTTTGAACCAGCCAGCGGTCGAACGTCAACAGCTCGGGATTCAGAGTCTTGGTCTCGCTGATGTTCCGCGCGTCGCAGCAGTCCTGCTCGAACTCGCTGTTGAACTGGAACATGTTGCCGAGGTCCTCGGCGCCGGGGAAACCGAATCCGCGAAACTCTGCGGGAGTGACGGCGTTGTAGCGCACTTCCTGACCTAGCGCTTTGGAAAGTGACTTCGCCATCTGCGAGCCGGTCAGATGTCCTCCGGCGATGCCGACGGTTTTGCCAATCATCTCCTCGCCTTTTTCGAATATCGCATAGGCGGCTTTGCCGATGTCCTCGGCAGCCATGCTCGGCAGCTTCTTCGTGCCCATGGGGAGGGTTATCGCCAGCTTGCCGTCAGCGCCCTTCTTTGGGCCCATGCCGAAGTAAATGAAGTTTTCCCAATAGAAGGAAGTGACGAGAAAGGTCGTCGGCACTCCGAGCTCAGTGAAGATCGCATCCGCTTCGCCTTTGGCGTCGAAGTGCGGGACCTTGTACTTCTTCATCAGCGTCGGCATCCGGTCATCGGACAGCGGAATTGATTTACGCGTGTCCTCGAGGGTTGACCAGATGGCGTGTCTGATTCCGACGTTCTTGGCAGCCTGCGCCATGTTGCGAGCCTGGGCGAGCTCGACTTCCGGCTTGAAATGGGCCCAGAAGAACGTGACGCAGAAAGCTCCGTGCGCGCCATCGAACGCCTTTTCGAGACTCTTTGCGTTGTCGACGTCCGCCTCCACCACCTCGGCACCGGCGTCGGCAAGTGCCTTTGCTTTATCGGAATTGGCATCACGAGTTATTGCCCGCGCGGCGAATCCACCGTGCTTGTTATCGAGGATGGCACGGACCAATCCTCCGCCCTGCGCACCGGTTGCTCCGACGACGGCAATGATCTTCTTGTCGCTGTTGTCGGCGTCCGAAGTTTTCGCGGACTTCTTCGCGCTCTTCTTCTTATCGGCCATGCTTTCTCCTGTCCTCGAATAAGTGGTGAACGAGAGGATACCATATCCTGCTTGTCACTGGCGATTGCGCAAGGCGGAAGGACAACGGCAACTGCAACTGTGATAGCAAACGGTGTTCAGCGGGTAGCGGGCGGCTTGCCCTTAATCAGTTGCTGTACCCTGAGCCCCACACACCCTACCAATTCCCTTGTTCGCCCATAACCTCGATCGCCCGCACCAGCCGATCGGACGCGTGCCGCCAGTTGGTCTGCACCGCCTTCTGCGCGGCCACCGAGTTCCCAGTACGGATGGCATCGACGATCGCGTCGTGTTCGGATCCGGCGCTCGACACGGTGTCCAACAGCAGCGCGATGTACATCCGGATGTATCGCTCAGCCTGCGGCTTCACTGCTTCGTGCAGAGATAAGAGTCGAGGGCCGGAGCCGGCTTCAACGTACCGGCGATGAAATTTCTCGTCCAGCTCGTAGAGTTTGCCGGGCTGGGCGCCTTTGGCCGACGCGGCGCGCCGGAACTCCGCGTTTACCGCGGTGAGGTCCCGCGCCAGGCGCTCACGGCCTGCTTCATCCAGCTTTGCCGCGCCGCGCGCTGAAAGCCCCTCCAGCTCGCCGACAATCTCCAGCAATTCACCGACATCTTCCCGAGTGAGCGGAGCCACCGTCATGCGTGCCTGGTGGGTTGGCGATGCGATGACGTAACCCTCGCGCTCGAGGCGCTGGAACGCAGCACGGATCGGAGTGCGGCTGACTCCAAAACGCTCCGCTACCTCCGTCTCCACGATGCGCGCGCCCGGCGCGAGTTGACCGCGAACGATCAGGTTGCGTAACGACTCGTAAAGACGGTTGGCACGGTCGGTCGCACCGGCGGACCGACGTCCCTCGCTTCGCGGAGCGCGCGTTTTGGCTGCGGGCCGTTTAGGCATCAGCGCCAATATAACGCCGAATTTCGCGCCGTCTCGCGCGTTCGCGTCGCTTCGGCCAAGCAACCGATGGGAATCCCGCTCAGCGCGTCAGATGGCGCGCGAAAATTCCATCCCAGACTTTGAGCGCGGGCTTCGCGTCGAGGTTCGCGTCCACCAGACCCAAGGTCATGAACAGCGGGAGAATTCCGGGCACCGGCTTGGGCCAGGCGCGCAGATCCAGATCAGTGAAGGAAAGCTGAAAGACACCGATCGCCTTTGCTTCGTCCAACAGAAGCGATTGGCGCGCGATGTAACGTGATTGCATCTCGGTCGACGTCGAGAACACGCCACCGATCGACATTGTTGCCCATCCTCCTTCGACGACCATGAGCGGCAAACTCCGTGTGTCTCTCAGCCGCGTGTAGTAGTCGAGCGGAATGTCTTCCGGCTTTTTGAACCCGCCCAGATATGGGTACGACGAAAGTCCGAGAACATTCATGAAGGGAAAATCGCGAAAGTCCTGCTCGACCCCGGCGTATGGACGCTGCTCGGCGAAGATACCAAGCCGTCCCCACGCTACCTCGACCTGAACACTCACGTAGAGTGGCAACACTGCGGCAGAGCGAGTGCGCCGAATGTCGGACGCGGCATCGTTCGCCATGCGCACGACGGCATTGTAAACCGGCCGCGGTGCCGTCAGTCGAATGAGGTTCGTTTCCGCGGCCAGTCCCAGATAATCCGGGTGCAGCATCTCCACCAGCGTGCGAACGTAATTGCGATAGAGCTGTTGCACGGCGGGCTCGGTGATGCTCCGATGCGCCGCCACCAGCGCGTCCGCTTCCTTGTCGCGGGCCAGTCCGTTGGTGACATCGATCGTCACTATCAGCCGCAAATGCTTCCGCCGATAGTAGCGCTCGAGGTCGACCCCGTCTTTGCGTAGTGCATCGGCGGGCGAGCTCCCGGCGAGCAGCATTGCCCACGGTACATCGAGGTGCATGATCGCGGCGTCGGAGCGCTTGGTCCAGATCTCGGCCGACCTGATCGCCAGCGCAACGTCGAACTTCGGTGGGATGATCGAGAATCCCATGAAGTAGGACCTGGCCCCCTGAGATGTGGTCTCTGCTCCGCGTTGAGGAGGGCTGTCCTGATCGGGCTCGCGTTGCGCAGGAGCGCACGCGACCATTGCCGTCGTGAGTATCGGGATCAGCACTTTGTAGACTTTCATGCTAGCTCGCCCTGCTCCTCCATAGGCGGTGAATGCCGACGATCCCAAAACAGCTTACGCCTGTGCGCCGGTGTCACGACGCGCTCGACTACTCCCAGAATGCCATCGACCGCGAGGGCAAGAATGGCGGCGGGAAGCGCCCCCGACAGAATCATGCGCGTATCGGCGAGGGCCAGACCGGCAACGATCGGCTCGCCCAATCCACCGGCGCCGATGAAAGCGGCAAGGGTAGCCGCTCCGACCGTAATCACCGCAGCGGTGCGAATGCCTGACATGATAACCGGTGCGGCGAGCGGCAGTCGTACCCACATCAGTCGCTGCGCCGGAGTAGTTCCCAACGCCGCCGCTGCCGCAACAGCATCAGGATCAGCGTCTCTGACTCCGGAGTACGTTCCACGCGCAATCGGGTAAAGGGCGTAAAGCCAGAGCGCGACGAGCGCTGGTGTCACCCCCACGCCGAGCAATGGGATCATGAATGCAAGGAGGGCTATACTAGGAATAGTCTGCAGAACTCCCAGCGCACCGATAGTCGGCTCCGCGATTCGACGAACACGCTCGAGACCGAGCCCCAGCGGGACAGCAACTATTACCGCGGCGAAAAGCGCAATTGCCACAAGCATTAGATGCCTGAGCGTAAGCGAAAGAATTGTCGAACGACGACTTGATAGATATTCCCAGAAGCTGCTCGACTGAACTGGTTTGCGATCAGCGGATGACGACCCATCACCCGCAACCAGATCCAGCGTTCGCAGCTCGTCACGCGCCACCGTTGCCAGATCCTCACCATCGACCTCCACTCGACGATTGAGCCGGCGCATGGTGGTCTCGTCCAACCGTCCACTTAGCAGCGTCAATGCCGCGATCACACCGGGTGAGTTTCGCTGGAGGTATGGGGAAACGAGCGCCGCCGCTTCGTAGGGCGGGAAGAAATGCTTGTCGTCGACCAGTGTGACGAGATCATAGCGCGCCAATAGGCCGTCGGTGGAGTAACCGTCGATCACATCGACGGCGCCGGTCGCGAGCGCCTGATATTTGACGGCCGGTGCGAGCGGTCTGACTGCCCGCGGCCTGATGCCATACACGCGGGAAAGTCCGACGAGACCATCGTTTCGGCCGATAAAGTCGGCCGTTAAACCGGCGGTGAGATGCGGACTCTCCCGCGCGAGATCGCTTAGCGTGCGCAGGTGGTAGCGGCTCGCTATCGCTTTTGTCACCGCGATCGCATAGGTGTTCTGAAATCCCAACGGCGGCAGCCAGCGGGTGTGGTACTGATTCTCGAACCGCTGTGCTACATGCGCAAACACCGCTCTCGGATCAGCGGCAACCGAGTCGGCCAGGGTGTCGTGGAGAATGGCGACGAGTCCGGTTCCGGTGTACTCCGGATAGACATCGATCGCACCTCCGCGTAGCGCCTGGAACGCGATCTCTGTGGCGCCGAGTCCAGGCTTCCGCTCGACCGCGAAGCCGCGCGATTCGAGAAG